>CAVGMK010000048.1:0-4565 GCA_963630135.1 Oscillospiraceae bacterium | reverse complement strand
AAGTCGCTTGAGCGCCCATAGCTCAATTGGATAGAGTAGCACACTACGAATGTGAAGGTTCGGGGTTCGAGCCCCTGTGGGCGCACCAGAATACCGAGGCAATCGCCTCGGTATTTTTTATGTCATAGAATACCGCAATGAGGGAACTCGAAGACACGTAAAGCCGGCAAGTAGAAGGATTCGTCCTTCTCTTGCCGGCTTTTCTTTCCTGGCTTTCTTCCCTCATAGGACAATCGAACGAAGCTGCAAAGTCTTCATCCCCTGGCATGGTTCATTCTGATTGAATTCCATCCGGAGGAATCAGCGCCTTTGTGACTGATTTACAACTGAATTGCAACCGAATGCGATTCCGCATGTAGTCTGTTATCGCAGATGTCTAGTCTCTACAGCTTATGGCGGTTGTTCTTATACAGAAGAATAATGTAATAAAGACTCATGGCGAATACGATTCCGCCCAACACAGATGCTACTGTACGCATACCTTTTACCTCTCTAAATTTCTACAATTCCTATCGTTAATTCCTAATATTCTATATTCGAAGTTATGGGTTAACCTTCGTATCCAAGGGTATCACGTCCAAGATGTTACTTCAGTTCCCGAATTCCATCGAACCATTTCTCACCATGCCGCCTTCCGGCATTCTCCAAATCCAAACCTGTTACGATATTAATTCTTGGAATAATACTTCCCCTTCGGGTTATATACCTCTTTGATAGTACCCTCCCGGTATGCCCGAAGGAGCTGTTCTAAGTCCCCAATCTGGTCTCGAAGTTCCTTTCCCTTGTCCGTATCGACAATCAGCATCCGCTGTGGCAGAGTATATACCGTCTGAACCTCCGGGCTCTGGAACTCCTGCGTGCCATCGGCCTTCTTCGGCTGATAAGGACGATGCTGCGACAGCGCCATGAAACGGGAGTTGAAGATGAAGGTGTAGCCGGCAATACCGGTCGTGCGCTGGTATGCCTTGGAGATACCACCGTCAATGACGTACAGCATACCGCCGCCCTTGATTGGGCTCTCACCATCCTTGATTTTCACCGGCACATGTCCGTTCAGGATTTTCCCGTGCGTCGCGTCCAGACCGAAATCGCGAATCATCTTCACGCAGATGTCTTTGCGCTGAATCAACCGGTAATACGGAACGGTCTGTTCCTTATGTGTCGCTTTATCTTCAATGAAAAGTCGCTCGAACGTCGTCATCTTCGATTTACCGAACAGCGGGGAGTCCGGGCCCAGCCACAGGTACCACATCAGGTTAGCGGCCTCCGCCGATGTCTGACCCTTTGGCGGGTTGAAATAAGCATTCCGCAGTTCCCGATCCAGGTGATCCATCAGCTTCGCGCCATGCTGCGTCACACCGTTGATGGTCACATCCATGAACTCGCCATCTTCCGTGAAAGGAATGCAGCCATGGAACATGAGATTGCCATTCATCGTCTTGTACAGCGCGCCGTGGCTGTACAGGAACTGAATGTGTTCCTGCAACTTCTCCGAACGCAGAATCGAAGCCTCCAGCGCCACCATCACCTCTTCCTCTTCCGGTGACAGCTTGTACGGATCCGCCGGGTCAATCGTCGGCAGATTCGTGTCCTTCAGCGGATAGACCTTGCCTTCCACCTCCACGGTTCCGTTCTCGAAATCAATCTTGTCGAGAAGCAGGCGATTCTCCAGATGCATCTCCGGATGAGCCTGAATAATCTGCCCTTCAATTTTGAACTGGCAGATGGCAATCATTTTGTGCATCTTGGCTGCTAGGTCTTCCGGGATTGGATCGAACCTATTTTTATCCAGAACATGCGGCCAGAAGGCCTTACAATCGTCGTCTTTGTAGATCTTCTCGGCCAGCGTCGCCAGCGGACGCAGGTTGATGCTGTAGCCATATTCGAGCATGTCGAAATTGTTGTAGCTCACGTTCATGCGGATGATGTTCGCAATGCAGGCGCGATTACCGCACGCGGCGCCCATCCAGACGACGTCGTGATTGCCCCACTGAATATCCACATCCCGGTGGGTCATCAGGAAATCCATAATCAGGTGCGGTTTCGGACCCCGGTCAAAAATATCTCCGATGATGTGAAGGTAATCGACCGCGAGAGACGTTATCGTCTGGGCGAACTCTACAATCATCGTCTCCGCCGAGTCATACTCGATGATGGAATCGATAATTTCGCTGTAATAGTGGCTTCGATTCTCATCGTTATCTGCGAACAGCAGCTCGTCCATCGAATAGCCGGAATGATCCGGGAGGATTTTCCGCACTTTCGAGCGGGTGTATTTACTGGATACCGAGCGGCAGACGATTACCAGCCGGTAGATTGCCGACTTGCACCACTCGTCGAAATCCGGTTCGGATTTCTTCCGGCGCTCGATTTCCGAACGCGGATCGTAGATTAGCGCTGCCAGTGAATCCTTCTCCTTCTCGCTGAGGACGCCGGCAAACTCTTCATCAATCTTCATGCGAATGGTACCGGATGCGCTCCGGACGAAATATTGGAACGCATCATATTCTCCGTGCACATCGCTCAGGAAATATTCCGTGCCCTTCGGGAGCGCCAGAATTGCCCGGAGATTGATAATTTCGGCTTTGACCGAGCGGTGATTCGGGTACTTCTCGGCCAGCATCCGCAGGTATTTACTATCAGCCATTTGAACCTCCACAATTTATCGAGGAATGTCATTCAATCGTTGTTCTATCAAGAATGATGTTTCCCGATTCGTTATCGCGGGGAATATCGTTCTAAGGAATTGGCAATTTCTACCGGAATCATAACTCTCGTGATTCATCAATCCATGAAACAGGACCGTCGGTGGACACGTTATTTCATGAAAATCGTAGATTTCGCCATTCGTTATCGGGAAGAACAAACTAGTCCTCTTCCACTCTCATGATATCCGCGCCGATACCCTTGAACTTCTGGACGAAATTCTCATATCCTCTCTCGATATGATAGATCTCGCTGATTTCCGTCGTACCGGTAGCCACCAGGCCTGCCAAGACCATCGCCGCACCGGCTCTCAGGTCAGTGGCACGAACCTTCGCGCCATGTAGCTTCTTACCGCCCGGCAGGTAAGCCTCGCGGCTCTCCGTCGTGATGTCAGCCCCCATGCGGTTCAGTTCCACCACGTGCATGAAGCGGTTCTCAAATACGGTCTCGCGAACCGTGCTTGGTCCCTTCACCGTGGTCAGGAAAGCCATGAACGGCGACTGGATATCCGTCGGGAATCCCGGATACGGTAGCGTCTTGATATCCGTCGATACCAGCTCGCCTTCTCTGGCGTCCACATAGATTCCGTCGTCCTGCACTTCCACCTTGACGCCACACTCCTTGAGCTTCGCCGCAATCGGGCGAACGTGACCCATGATGCCGTTCTGCACCAGGACATCGCCACGGGTGATGGCCGCCGCCAGCATGAACGTGCCGGTCTCGATGCGGTCCGGAATGACGGTATGAACAGAGCCCGACAGACGCTCCACTCCGGTGATTCGGATGGTGTCGGTCCCGGCGCCCTTAATTTTGGCCCCCATCTTATTCAGCTGATTGGCCAGGTCCACAATTTCCGGTTCCTTCGCCGCATTCTCGATGATGGTGACATCTTTCGCCAGCGTTGCCGCCATCAGGATGTTCTCGGTCGCGCCGACGCTCGGGAAATCCAGATAGATGACGTCACCCACGAGCCCATCCGGACCGGCCGTCAGGATGACCGTCGCGTTCTCCTCGTCCATCTCCACGGTTGCGCCCAGCGCGCGGAAGCCTTTGAGGTGCAGGTCAATCGGCCGCTTGCCGATAGAACAGCCACCCGGCATCGGCATCACGCATTTGCCGCAGCGAGCGAGCAGCGGGCCCATCACCATGGTGGAAGCGCGCATCTCGCCGACGAGATCCGCGCGGGCAATGGTCGTGGTGATTTCCTTCGCGGTGACGGCAAGCACGCCCGGCGTCTGCTCCTCCACCTCAGCGCCGAAGGACGTCAGCATCTCGCGCATCACCTTTACATCGGCGAGATCCGGTACATCCTCAATCCGGCAGGTCTCCGTCGTCAATAGCGTCGCCGCCATTAAAGGCAGGACGGCATTCTTCGCTCCGCTGATCTGGACTGTTCCGTGAAGTGGTCCACTTTCATTCACTAGGATTTTTGCCATTTCTTCTCCTTTAACCTATTTCTTCAATCTCGATATATTTCTGTCTGTTTCATTCGTTCTATTCTTACTGCCCGAAAGGTAGCCTCGGTTCGGCGCTCGAATTACTCAGCGTCCGCGCCTGGGTTTCCCACGTTCCGTTCTCCATTCAACCAAGGCGTCCGGCATCCATATCATCCGAAAGGCCCGACATATCCGGCATTTCGGGAGCACGAGTCACATTGCGCTATTTGCGCTTCCGGGATTTCCGAGCCTTCGCCCGCGCCAGAGACGCCTCTTCCCGCTTCGACCGCTTCTTGTCCGAGTGCGCCTTCACCGCCATCGCGCCCGTACCAACGCTGGCAATCCGGCTAATCAGCGACGAGTTGTCCTGGACGCTCTCCACGATTCCCATCACCGCATCCGCCGCATCATCAATCACGCCGT
>CAVGMK010000047.1:0-35907 GCA_963630135.1 Oscillospiraceae bacterium | reverse complement strand
AGATTCGGATTGAACACGCGGATAACCGGGCCTACGCCGGCCATGAACACGTTAACCAATGCTGTCACCACAATGCCAACACAGAGTGCGGTTCGCAGTGCCTTCGTATTCTTGTAGGTGGTTGCCCCTTGTACTACATGCGGGAGTCCCATGGCACTGAACGCGCCCATAATAATCATGGAGATAATCATCTTCGGGGACCATACCGGCGAATAAGTTGCCAGCAATTCCATTCCTTCTCTGGAATTCGCAACACTTTGCAGCGCAGCTTCCACGCCTCCAAAGTGCACGTTTGCATACATGACATATCCCCACACCAGTGCGATTACCGCGCCAATCATGACAATTCCCTGGAAGATTGAGGCCGATGCAACGCTCTTCATTCCACCGAAGAAGGAATACACACCGACAACTAGGCCGAACAAGAGCAGACCAATAATATAGGATTTACCGGTCATAACTTCAAATACTCGAGCACCGGATACAATCTGTGTGGCACTGTAGCTGGACAGAAATAATAGGAAGGTTACTGCAAGCAGTACAGCCAGCACATTGGAATTGTTGAACCGGTTCTTAATCAATCCAATCAGGGAAACCGACTCGATACGTCGGCTGACGATACCGGCTTTCTTACCAATACCGCCAAGTACAAAGAAGAAGCCAAAGGCTGCGGCCAGACTCGTGCAAGCGAAGCAGAATCCGAACCGATAGGCAGACCCCGGTGTTCCGACAAATGTTCCGGAGGAAAGCATGGTCGCCATCATCATCAGGCCCAGCGTGATGCCACCGATTCCACGTCCCCCGTTGAAGAACGTTCTCTCAAAGCTTCCGGAAGTAGTCCCTTTCTTCTGCGTTCTTTCCGAGAAGAAAACAATGGCCAGAATTGCAAGGATATAGAGTGCAAATGTTACCAGAACGATTACACGGTAAGAACCAGATACTTCAATCTCCATAACCCTATTCCTCCTGGCTTCCTACTTCACTATGGATGCTTTCTGGGTCAACATCTTCCAGCGAGCAGTCCTTGATTGCCTTCTGCGCAATAATAACAACGCCGATGCACCCAATTATTACGCTCAACATGGCCCAGGCAAACCATGCCGGGAATCCACAGATATAGGAATAGTCTGCAGGCGAGCCCCAGTCGATTCCATAGATAGCGAAGCACATTGCAGCCAAGACAATAATGCACCAAATGGTGACAATCCAGAATTCTGTAAATGCCCGAACGAAGCGAGGATCTTCTTCTATTGAGTTCACATCATAATCCCGCGTGAAGAGATCTTCTCTTTCTTTATTCATGTCTGCTCCTCCCCTATCTATGGTATTGAACTAAGGAGAATATTGTATTACCGAACTACGTTGACCGGTACCTCACCCTGCTCCAGAAGACGAATATCTCGAATCGTCCACTCTAGCATACGACGGAATGCGCCGTCAGTCATACCGGCAATATGTGGAGTCAATGTCAATCTGTCCTCGGCTTCCGGCGAGAGGTGCAACAGCGGATGCCATTCCGGTAATGGTTCCGGATCCACAGTATCCAGTGCCGCACCGAAAATCTGTCCCTTCTCCAAGGCCTCCGCCAACGCCATGTTATCCACGATTTCACCTCGCGAATTATTGATAAGAAGCGCATCCTTCCGCATGAGTTTGAACTGATCCGGTCCAATCATTCGAAGTGTTCCCGGGGTAACCGGAACGTGAATCGAAATGATATCGCTATTAGCGATTAATTCTTCGAACGGCATATATTCCAGCTGGAACTCTTTCTCCACTTCTTCGTTCATGCGAATTACGTCATAATATCTTAACTTGCAGTCCCATGGCATCAGTCGTTTCGCCACCTCGCGTCCGATTACGCCCATGCCGATCAAGCCGATTTCCTTGCCAGCCAATTCCGGAACACCTTCCGCCGTTGTCTGTGCCTTCGTCGCCACATACCCTTGGGTCTTAATCATACGGTCGTTTCTTGCCGTGTGACGAAGCCCCGACAGCATTAATCCGATGCAATGCTCTGCCACCGCTGCCGCATTCACCGCGCGATTATTGCACACCAGGACGCCGGCCTTCTTCGCGGCTTCTACATCTACCTTATTGAAGCTAACGCCTTCTGTATGAATCATCTTAAGATTCTTGCATGCCGCAATGACATTGGCCGATACAACGTGAATCGAGTCCGCGAAGATTACGTCCGCATCAGCAGCGGCAGCTATCATTTCGTCATCGGTATAGGGAAATTTCAAATAGACAATCTCCCATTCCTCTGGCCACTTCACATCATATTTCTCGAACCTGCTTGCAGGAACTGTACTTACTACCTTCATTTTTCCTCCCATAATAACCTATTCTACATATCATCTTCTCTCCTTCATAAGAACGGATTATAAGAACCGCTCTATTCTACGGCACATCCCGGAATGGGAAAACGAATTTCCCATTTCTTTCGGATGGATATGCCTAAGGAGAAGTGTTGTGCTGTTTCGCCGCCGGATTCTTCTGGATTTCCTCAATCAGAAGGTTCCGGCGGCGAAAACGGTGCACTCTAGTTTGCCATTTATACAAATGCTCTTATCGCACAGGTCAGTGCTTTCTCGACCTTGTCAGACAGTCTCTGACGGTCATTTTCGGTTATGCACCAGTCATATACTACGCCTCTGAAGACCACAAACAGGAAGTCTGTAATATCCGAGCTGTCGTACTGAGAATCTAACTCCCCATTGTTCTGTGCCAATTCGACCAGTTTCACGACACCCTGAGTCAGCTTGAACTGGGCAGGGCTCTTCTTTCTCATAACGAACATTCGATGCATGGTATAGTCCACGCCGTCGTCTTTCACCAGCGATGCCATATACTCCTTGAAAAAGCTTATCAGCGCATCGCGATAAGGTTCCTTCTCGCTATACTTACCTAGAACTTCCTCAAATTGTTCATCTCGATTCAGATATATCGCATCGAGAATCGAATCCTTGCTGTCAAAATAATGATAGAAGGTACCCGTGGTCACTCCGGCCATCGCCGAGATTTCCCTGACACCGACGCTATCGATATCCTTTTCCCGAAAAAGCTTCGCCGCTGCATCAATCAAGGCCTGCTTGGAACGCATCGCCTTCAGTTCCTGTTTTCCCAATACCCGTTCTTTATCCATGCTGAGTATACTCCTGTTATTCCTGTGCGTATGTCGCCACATTATCTGTAATGTTATGCAACGATTGTAAACCCAGACAATGTAACGAGTCCAGCAAAGATTGCCGCAGGAATTACACCCAGCCAGATATTGCCATATTTTCTATAGATGTAGGTCACAACACCCGTTGTTCCGCCCATCATGTAACAATATCCGAATGCGTAATCCAGCGCTCCGCAACTCGTATTTTTACCCGTTCCATATACGTCGATCTGAGGAATAATGGTGGAACCATCTCCCATAATCATACTTCCGCCATACTGCAGCATCAGCAGCAGGAAGAGTGCGCTGGCGGTCATGCATGTATTAACCGCAACCGCAATCCACATATCCTTTCTCTCGTTTCCTGTCGAAGGAAGAATTCTCTGACTCATATTTCCTACGAACATGACGAAGAAGATAATCAGCACGTATGGGATTGCTCTTACAATACGCATTGGAGAAATCTTCAGGTAAGTTGCCAGATTCCATACCTGGTAGTTAATACCTGCAAATCCTTCAATCGTCCATAGCCATGCGAATACGAATACAATAGCGATAATGCCGATCAAGAAACCCTTTGCCGGTTTGCTCCAGTCGATTCTCGCTTCGGATTCTCCGCCCAGCGCATAATCCGACAGCTGGAGGCTGACGCCTTCTTTCTTCGCGCGCTTCGACCGGATAACCATTCTTACAATGCCGATAAGCGCAGTAACAATCAGCCATCCCATAATTCCGTTGAGGTTCGTCGATGTGAGCACCTTATCCCAGCCGGTACCTGTACCGGTCCATTTCATTACATATGCCGATACGTGAACAAAGATCAGTGCAGGAATTACCAGGGCGAAAAGGAAATCGATGATCCATGCCTTTGCACATGCCCAGCCCTTACCTGCTCTCGCCGGCTTAACCGGAACCGGATTGGCTGCCTTAGCGAAGAAATCCAGCTGCATGAGCAGATTGATAATGGATGCCAGTAAGAACATCATGGTGACGCATGCGATTGCAGAGAATACCTGCTGCCACAGCCATACCTGATTGGAAGCATCAAGTGCAATCGGACTCTGGTTAACTGTCATTTCATAATCTACGATTGCTGTAATGGTGGATCCGCTGATATTACCGGTCTGGTGCAATGTTCCCGAAATAACGGAATAGCGGAAGACGGATCCTCTCCAATCATAATCGGTATCTGCCTGAAGATTGTCGATTCCCGAAATCTCCGACATGTATTCACGACATGCCTCGATATCTCCTACGAAGTGTCCATCGTACTGGTCGGCTGTTGACTTAATCATGCAGTAATTGGTCTTGACATTGTCAATTCCACCAGCCAGCTGCATCATGAACGGTCCGAAGACCTCGCAAATACTATTCACAGAATCCGGCATTGCATAATAAGTCTGAAGTGTCGTCTGAGTTCCGGCAGAATATCCAATCAGGTTGATGGAATCCTTCTCCACAAACGAGAGCTCATTGGCGTACTTTGCTACCGTTATCGCCTGGGAGCTTCTGTCAATATCCGGGTCAGACTCGCCGCCGCCCTGCAGATCCGGCGATAATACAACGAAACCTCTTCTGGCCATCTCCAAGCTCCAGGTATCATTCGAATGAGCGTGATTGGACCGTCCGTGAAGTATCACGGCAACCGGTGCCGGCGTCTCATCGGTTGCATTCTCCGGAATATAGATCAGACTGCTAATCGTTGTTCCGTCTTCACCTTCCAGATAGATCCGTTCAATCTTGACCTTCCCCCAAGAGCTCTGGAAGCCCCAGATGAAGATTGAGCAAACAATCAGGATTGCCATACAGCCAACGAAGAATCTAACGGCTCCTTTCTTGTTCTTTTCCATAACAATTTCCTCTCTTTCAGTAAACGCATAAAACATAACGTGTTATGTAACTTATATAACACGTTATGTTTTTTTGTGCAACCAGTTTTTGCTTCAATTTAATTCTGTTTAATTGTGCGTTTAGAGTAATTAAAAAGTATTAACAATACCATCCCGCTAGATGAGTCATTGTCCTATGCCGGAAAGATTTCGGCCAAAAGAAGAAAACGCCCATCCAGGCGTTTTCTTTCTTCATCATGGATTATTCGTAGCGAGGGCGTCCGGCGGGGCTGGCGTCCGTCCAGCCATTCGCATGGCCCCATCGGACGTGTCTGACCTTGATTTGATTTATTTTTACCCGAGCCACTTCGTACGCCTGCGCGAGATCTGACCGATGGACTCACCTTCGGTTAATGTATATTGAATTGTTTGCCGCTTCATTTACCACTCAGTCAGTTAAAATTAAAATGATGAACCTGTAATTCAATATCTATCTCCCGCAATGTCGGGAGTTACCGGAAAGGAGATCTTTACTTTGATGAAAAACAACTTATGTAAATGGAGCAGCATGATAATCGGCGAGATTGTCATGCTATTCATTGGAATTATTTACGCCTGGTCCATACTGAAGGAACCATTTGCATCAGAATTCGGATGGACTGCCTCCGCGTTGGCGCTGAACTTCACCATCACCATGATTTGTTTCTGCCTCGGGCAGTTACTGGCCGGCGTTATGCTGAAGCGCTTCTCCCTACGAATCACCATCCTGTTCGCCGCAGTGCTGGCCTGCGCCGGATTCATGATTGCATCCAGTGTCAATCAGGGCACGATTGTGCTCCTGTACCTGTCCTACGGAATCCTGGCCGGCCTTGGCATGGACATGATGTTCAACATCTCGGTTTCCATCCCGAGCATGTGGTTCCCGGAAACGAAAGGCACCTGTTCAGGCGCTCTCATGATGGGATTCGGCGCCAGCACGCTCATCATGGGCAAGGTTTCCGCCAGCCTGCTAGAGGCGTTCGGATGGCGTCCCACCTATCGGATTATTGCCATCGCGGCCGGTGCGGTAATTGCGCTCTCTGCTTTCCTGATGAGCGCGCCAAAAGCAGAATCCACCCCGGCATCGACTTCCGAGGAAGCATCCCCGAACGCAGATAGAGTAGCGGACAATGCATCCGGTAGAGATTACACCAGCGCCGAGATGCTTCACACTCGCGTCTTCTGGATTCTGGCACTGTTCCTCGTCTTGGCATCTTCCCTCGGCAACAGTACCATCAGTATGGCTAAAGATATCGCTCTATATGAAGGTGTCAGCGCCAACCTTGCAACAATACTGGTTGGTCTGCTATCACTGTGCAACGGTCTCAGTCGATTCGTCATGGGTGTTGTCTACGACCACAAGGGGTTAAGTTTCACCATCAAGCTGGATGGCGCAATTGTATGTATTGCCGCAGTGATTGCTCTGATTGCACTTCAATTCGGCGGCGTCATTCTGGCTACCGTCAGCCTCTGCATCATCGGGTTCTCCTATGGTACTCAGCCGGTTGTTACCTCTTCGACGGTAACGGCATTGTTCGGCTCCAAGAATTTCACCATGAATTTCGCCATTACCAATCTTTCGATTATCGTTACTTCATTGATAACAACTGTATCCGGCGTACTGCTGACGAATTTCGGAACCTTCTTCGCGCCGTATTTCATGCTTCTGATTTTCGCCGTCGTTGCTCTGATTCTAAGCACTCAGATTAAGCCGGATTCAGACGCTGTTCCAGCCGGAAGCGCTTCGCTCCGTCCGCATTCACAGCAGGAATAGTTCTTCTCACTCTTACCGTATTAAACGCCGGATTACCGGACTGATAGATTAGCAAAGGAATATTTATCACCAAGCCTGGATTCGTCCAGGCTTGAATTCTATGTACCAATACATTTTTCAAATCGCCTTCAGATAACTGTGATAACTTGTACCGGTTTACCCGACTATTGTTCAAAGTTTCTATGGAATCACGCCCACAGGTGGTTTACCACGTATCCACTTACGGCACCTGCGTAACGGACCAACTCACCAGGATCAATTACTTTCTACACAAAGCCAACGGGGACTAGCCAAGCTAGTCCCCGCCGAGTTTTAAGGAGTATACTTATGTGTCGTTATTACTTTAGCGTTCTAATTCATCATCATTATCATCATTACATCAGATATATCTTACTATTTCGCTTCCTGCACCTTCTTGATTTCCTCAATCAATAGCGGTGTCACCTTGAACAGGTCGCCGCAGATACCGTAATCAGCGATGTCGAAAATCGGGGCTGACTTGTTCTTGTTCACGGCGATGATGCACTCCGAGTCCTGCATACCGGCTTTGTGCTGGATGGCACCGGAGATGCCCAGCGCGATGTACAGCTTCGGATGTACCGTCTTGCCGGTCTGGCCCACCTGATGGTCTGCCGGAAGCCAGCCGGAATCCACGCAGGCTCTGGAGGATCCGACAACGCCGCCCAGTGCGTCTGCCAGCTCGTTCGCGAGCGCCAGACCTTGTTCTACGTCCTTCGCAATACCGCGACCCACCGATACAATAACATCTGCGCCGATGAGATCGACGGCTTTGCGTGCTGCTTTTACCACTTCCAGAACTTCGGTCTTGCTCTTCGCATTCGCTGCATCATAAGGAACAGGATTAACCACTACGCTCTTCGCCTTGGCTTCGTCGTACGCGCCTCTCTTCATTACGCCCGGACGAACGGTTGCCATTGCCGGACGGAATCTCGGGCATACGATGGTGGCCATCAGGTGGCCGCCGAAGGCCGGACGTGTCATCTTCAGATTGCTCTTCTCGTCGAAAAGCTTGCTCTCGAATTTCGTGTTGTCCACATCCAGGGAGGAATTCTCCCGAAGGAATTCCACATATCCGTCGATATCCACATCGAGGTGTGTGCAATCCGCGCAGAGGCCGGTGTGGAGTCTGGCTGCACACCGCGGTGCCAGATCCCGGCCGATGGTGGAGGCGCCAATCAGCAGGATTTCCGGTTTATACTCCTCCACGAGGTTGCACACGATGTCCGTGTAACGGTCCGTGTTGTAATACTGAAGATCAGCGTCCTCGCAGACGAATACCTCGTCCGCACCGTAGCCACCCAGACGTTCTGCCAAGCCCGCTACATTTGCGCCCATCAGGACACCGCAGAGCTTCGCGTCCATCTCGTCAGCCAGCTTCCGGCCTTCCGAGATTAGCTCGTAGGTCGTCGGCATCATTTCTCCGTCTCTTTGCTCGCAATATACCCAGACATTCTTGAATGCGGCGATATCGCTACTGTTATATGCTTGTGTCATTGTATTTCTGCCCCCTTTAGATGATATGCTTCTTGTTCAGAATCGCTGCAACTTCCTGAGACATTTCGCGGTCACTGCCGTCCAGCATTCTGCCCACGCCCTTGAGAGGCGGCGTGAATGACTTGTAAATATTGGTCGGCGAGCCTTTGAGTCCAATCAGCGTTGGGTCGATGAAAGGATGATTCTTGAGCGCTTCATAGTCGTATACGATGAGTGGCTTCTCATACGCTTCATAGATGTCCTTCACATTCATCATGCGCGGCTCGTTCAATTCCTTAATGCATGTAATCAGGCACGGGGTGGAAGTCCGAACAACCATATAACCATTTTCGAGGTTGCGCTTAACCGTAACCTGCTTTCCTTCCAGCTCCACATCCACGGCATACGTAATCTGCGGAATATCCAGCTTCTCGGCAATCTGTGGGCCAACCTGAGCGGTGTCTCCATCGATGGCCTGTCTGCCGGCCAGAATGATATCATCCTCTTCCAATCCGTAGGTATCGATTCCGGCTGCCAGAATCTGGGATGTTGCAAACGTATCCGATCCGCCGAATTCTCTGGCAGAAATCAGCACCGCTTCATCCGCTCCCATTGCCAGAAGTTCACGAAGCATCTCTGTCGCCTTCTCCGGGCCCATGGAAACCACAACCACCTTGCAGCCATATTTCGCTTTGTATTCCAGTGCCTGCTCCACGGCATTGAGATCATCCGGATTGATGATGGCCTGCATGGAGGCACGGTTCAATGTGCCATCTTCATTTACCGCAACGACACCGGAGGTGTCCGGCACCTGTTTCACCGTCACAATAATCTTCATTATTTCTTGCCCCCTTTCTTCTTTCTCGGCAAGATATTATTTGCAATAACCACCTTGCAGATTTCCGATGTACCCTCATAGATTTCCGTGATTCGGATGTCCCGATACATCCGTTCCAGCGGATAATCGTTCATGTAGCCGAATCCGCCGTGAATCTGGAGTGCCGTATCAACGACTTCCTTACCGAACTTCGTGGCATACAGCTTCGCCATGGCAGCTTCCTTGCTGATTGGCAGGCCTTCGTTCTCCATAGTCGCTGCGCGATAGATCAGCAGTCTTGACATATCCAGCTTCGATGCCATCTCTGCAATGTACCAGCGGAGACCCTGGTTCGCGTTAATCGGCTTGCCGAACTGCACTCTCTCGCCGGAGTACTTCACGGCACGCTCGTATGCAGCGGTTGCCACACCCAGCGCCTGTGCACCGGTTCCGATTCTCGCGGCATCCAGTGTTCCCAGCGCATAATGGAGCATCTTGCCCTGTCCGGCCGGACCACCCAGCATGCGATCTTTGCTGACTCTTACTTCGTCAAAAATAACTTCGGCCGTCGACAGTCCCCGAATACCCATCTTGTTCTCGATTTTACCAATGCTGACACCCGGCATATCGGCATCCACGATGAAACCGTTATATCCGGTTTCCCCCGCGGATTCATCTGCCTTGCATACCACGATATGGTATTTCGCCAGGTTACCGGCAGTGATGAAGCATTTCGTGCCATTGATGATGTAGTCATCGCCATCCTTCTTCGATGTCGTCGATACACCACCGGCGTCGGAACCCGCATCCGGTTCGGTCATGTCGAAAGCACCCAGCGTACCCTCTTCAATAACCTCAGTTACGTACTTCTCTTTCTGCTCCTTGGTGCCGAACTTCTCGATAAATGTCGGGAATCCGTGTGCCATCAGTGCATACATGGCTCCATGTGTCAGGCTGGCCTTGGACAACTCTTCGATAACAATCATCTCAGCAATTGCATCATGTCCGATACCACCGTATTCCTTGCCATGGTTCACTCTCAGAAGTCCCACTTCCTGCATCTTCTTCCATGTCTCCAGCGGGAAGGTGTGATTTCTGTCAATTTCTGCGGCTTCCGGTTCACACACTTCCTCGGCGAACTGTCTTGCCAGCTTGCGGAGCATCAATTGCTCTTTCGTGAAATGAAAATCCATTTCTCTCCTCCTTGTACCCTGAATTATTCTGGTTTCACAACAACGCCATTCTCGAATAGCTTGTTGATTTCTGCCTCACTGTAGCCGATTGTCCCTAGTACCTCTGCAGCGTCCTCGCTGAGTTTCGGCGCGCCACACTTCGGGTCTTCTATCGGCGAGCCGATAACAACCGGCGGTAGGAAGATGGCGCTCTTGCGTCCTTCTCCATAATCTCGTTCATAGAACAAATTGTTCGACGTGGCCTGCGCATCGCTGAAAACATCGGTCAAATGATTGATATGGTCGAAAGCAATATCCGCCTCCCGGAGTTTCTCGCTCCATTCATCTCTGTTGCGAGTCAGGAAAGCTTCATCGATGATATCGATGAGCTCTTCATTGTTCTCGCCGGCAGCGTCGATGGTGTTGAACTTCGGATTATCAATCAGATCTTCGCGGCCAATCATCTTGCAGAACGTCGGGAAATATCTCTCGTACTGAAGCACCGAGATGTATACCCACTCTCCATCCTTGCAGCGGTAAGAATTGTTCAGCGGAACTTTAGCTTCCTTCCGCGTCTTCGGATACTTATTGCCATGTTCTACGCCCTGCAGTACTACGCTATGCGCCCACACGCCCTGTGCGTAGAGGGAAATCACAACGCGGCTTCCTTCGCCGGTGCACTTCTGCTTATACAGTGCGGCGGCAATGCCGCCCGCGAAACTGGCTCCGGCGGACATGTCGCCAACACCGAATGGCGCATTGATTGGCGCGGTATTTCTCTCCGAGAAGTCCAGCATCGATCCGGTTCGCGCATAATACGCGACGGTGTCAAATCCGGCGTTGCAGGCATCCGGGCCATTCTCACCAAATCCGGAGAGATGCGCCCATACCAGGTGCGGGTATTTCTCCTTCACGCTGTCATAATCCAGTCCCATTCTTGCCAGTGATGGTGTTCGGAAGTTGGAAATGAAGACGTTTGCGCTCTTCAGCAGCCGATTGATAATCTCTGCTCCCTCGGACGACTTTGCATTCAGCGCAAGGGATTTTTTACCCGTATTTAACATATCGAAATGCGGGTTGTATTCTCCCTCACACGGAACGCCGAAGCTCCTACCGGATGAGCGCGCGGCATCTCCCTTCGGTGCTTCAATCTTGATGACTTCCGCGCCCCAATCCGACAAGATTTTCGCACAGCTCGGGCAGGCGCCGTGAGATGACATGTCTATTACTCGTATTCCTTTAAATGGCTGATCCATCTCCCGTGCCTCCTATCTGTTCTTGAATACCGGCTCTCTCTTCTCCATGAAAGCCCGTATTCCCTCTTTCGCATCTTCCGTCTCTGCCAGCTCGCCGGCGAGTTCCGCCTCGTAACGAAGGCCGTCCTCCAGGCTGGATTCCATGGCCACATGCACACATTTCTTGCAGCCGGCTACCGCCTTCGGCGCTTTCGTGGTGATGGCCTTCATCAGTTCCATCGTCTCATCCAGCAACTTCTCCGGCTCCGCAACGCGGTCAGCAAGGCCCATCTGAAGAGCCTCTGCAGCACCCACCTTCCTTCCGGTCAGGAGCATATCCACCGCACGAGATGGTCCAACCAGGCGCGGAAGGCGCTGCGTTCCACCATAGCAAGGGGCAATGCCCAGCTCTACTTCCGGAACGCCGACCTTCGCCTTCGTGCTCATTACTCTCATGTCGCAGGCCAGTGCCAATTCCAGGCCACCGCCCAGGGCATATCCGTTGATTGCCGCGATAACCGGCTTCGACAGGTTCTCAATGCGGTTCATCAAGAGATGCGCCTGACTGGACATCAATGTGGTCTCGGCGCCATTACGATCCACATCCATCTCCTGAATGTCCGATCCTGCGCCGAAGGCGCGTCCCTCTCCTGTGATGATGATTCCCCGAATGTTATCGTCTCTTTCGAATTTATTAATGGCATCTTCCAGTTCTCTCTTGGTCTGCATTCTCATGGCATTGAGAACTTTCGGACGGTTCAATGTAATCACTGCAACGGCATCGTCGATGCTCACTAAAAGGTCTTCGTAACCGCTCATAAGCTTCTTCCTCCCTTGTTAAATATTTTTTCATACTTATATATTATCCGAATCTTTAATGAACTCAAGTTCAACAAATTCAATTAATATTGACCGAAAGGTTATTTTCTGATAAGCTACTTGCAAATGGAAAGGGGGAGCATCATGGACAACACCAAACTCAAATACATCTCCACGGTGGCGAAATATAACAGCATCACCCGAGCAGCAGAAGCGTTATACATCACGCCATCCGCTCTGAGCAAATTCATCAAGAAGATTGAAGACGAGGAACATAACCGGCTCTTCGACCGAGTGGGGAAGAAATTCTATCTCACTTATGCCGGAGAGCGTTACCTGTTCTGGCTCCGTCAGATTCAGAGCCTGTACGTCCAGATGGGAGAAGAAATGAACGATATCTCCAAATCCTATTCCGGTAAGCTCAAGGTGGGTGTACAGATTGACGGTGCCAACCTCATCATCGATCAGGTATTCCCGCTCTTCTATCAGGAATTCCCGAATGTACTGATTCAGCTATACGAAGAGATTTCCAATGAGCTCCGGGAGAGGCTGGAGGACAATCTTCTGGATTTTGCCATCATTCCGGATCAACAGATTGGCACATCGCTGGAAAGCATTCCGTTGGCTCGCAACTACCGCACGCTGGTGGTCTCCAAAGGCAATGAAGTTACGAAATTAGCGACTCCCGTTCCAGATTTTCCGTATCCATGGATTGACCTCAAGAAAATCCAGAACATGCCTTTCATTGCGCCATTCCCGGAGCAGGATGCATACCGAACCTATGATGACATTGCGGCAGAAGGACTCAAGCTCAACATCATAGCGAATATCCACAACCTAGCATCCCAGCTTCGCTGTACTGCAGATGGTATCGGTTTCACCATCACCTACGACAAAATTGTAAAGACCACCGGTTTTCTGGAACAGGTGGAACTTCTAAGTTTCGGGAACCGCAACCATATGGGAAATATGGTTATCGCCTATAACAAATCCCATTACCTGAATCGAACCGCAAAGCATTTCATTAATCTGGTCAAAGATGCTTATACGGATAACGTTTCTCCGAATGGTGATTAATCCATGGTATGGGTAGTCCGTCATCGAAACACGGGCATACAGAATCACTCGTGTATCTGAAAGCGCTCATACTCGAATATTTCCATTCAACTAAAAATGGCATGTAAAAAGAGGCGCCCGCCAAGCGCCTCTTTTCGTATGGGTTATATGCGCAGGTAGCGGATTTAGATCCACGTACACATTACGCTCGCCATGAGTCCGGATACAACAGATACGGAAGTGATACCGCCGATAACCAGCTTTGGCATCATATAGTCCTCGATGAGTTTTACCTCTTCATCTGTTGTTCCACATGCTCTTGCAATTTCCTGGCTGATCAGGAAGGTCCCCGGGAAGCCGAACAGGGCAGTAACCATCATGCATATTGCCATTCTCGGTGTGAAATGCAGAATCTTACCAAGAACTACAGCAACAATACCTGCTACAACAACGCCTACCAGCATTACCAGCAGGGTACGTCCCAGCATGGATACGAGCATCTGCGGAGTTGTGTCTGCCAGTCCAGCGAATACGTTGGTCAGTGCACCGGCAACAACGAAAGCAAAACCGTTTGCCTTGGACAGTGCTGCATCGTCCAGGAATCCCAATTCATGAAAAATTACACCAAAGATGAGGGACAGAATCAGCTGATGAATTCCGGTTATTGTGGAGAGCTGCTGTGCAACAAATGCGACGATAGCCACCTTGAAGATAATTACGTTCGGGCCATTGTACTTCTCTGGCAGGGTCAGCGCGTGACGAATCTTATCGATTGCGCTGGTCTTCTCGCCTTCTGCCGGAGCTACCTCAACCTTAGGAACATATTCTCCTGCCTTCCATCTCTTCAGCAGGTCACTACCTTCTTTTCTGCCAAGGTTCGATGCAATCGGAATACCGATGAATCCCTGGAAGGAAAGAACCAGAAGTGCGAATACATTAACATCTGTTCGTCCAGATTCTTTAGCAGCAGTTTATCCAATGTGGAGTTCTGAATCATGTCAGAGAATGCGCTGTATACGAATGGATCATCCATCGTCGTTCCCGTCATTAGGCATGCGCCCTTTGCGATATCAATGACGCGATTAAATACTTCCTCAACATAATCTGCTTTATTTGCACGAACGCAATATCTTACTTTCGCGAATGGCTGTACAACGTTCGGCGCACTGCCGCCTGCATCCAAATAAGCATAATGAATTCTTGTATCTGGGGTAACATGCTCTCTCAGGAAGTTGACGCCCACATTCATCAGTTCGATAGCATCTAGCGCACTTCTTCCCTCCCAAGGCGCTCCTGCTGCATGAGATGCAACGCCATGGAATGTCAGGTCGAAACTTACGCATGCCATGAAAGTATTGTCCAAGGTATTGTCATCACTTGGATGCCAGCAAAGCGCAATATCAATTCCTTCAAATACGCCAGCCTTCGCCATGACCGCACTCTGGTATTTGGATGATTCATTCTCATGGAAACAAATTTCCGGATGATCAAATACAAAGTCGGACATGTCTGCTTCGGTCAAAAGAAAAAACGCCGATCCCGGCGTTTTCTTTCTTTATCATTGGTTGCTTGTAGCAAGGGCGTCCGGCGGGGCTGGCGTCTGGCTATCCGTTCGCGTGGCCCCATCGGACGTGTCTGCCCTTGATTTAAATTATTTTTACCCGAGCCATTTCGTAAGGCGGACTTGAACCAGGACCGACTCGGGCAAGTCCGCCTAGAGGCAATTTATTTATGGCAAAGGAGGCTTCAGCAGACGCAGCGCTTATTCCTACCCCTGCCGCCTCATCAGCGCCTTCATCGCCTCCCGCAGGCCGTCCTCCGTTAGCTGATACATGGCGAAGGTGTCCGCCAGCGCCAGGTGTGTCTCAGACCAGAAGCTGAGGTACTCCGGCCGCGGCTCTGGGTTCAGCCAGACGATGTAAGGAAAGTGCTTCTTGAGCCGCGTCAGCGTCTGGTAGCCGGACTCTGCGCTGTAGTCGCGCGTGCGCCAGTCGAAGCGCCGGCCGTAGAGCTCCGCGCGGTTCATGGCGGCGTCGCCTACAATGATGACGCGGTACTGCTCGTCGAAGTTGTCCAGCAGCCACGACGTCTCGACCTGATCCTCGTAGAGCAGCTCCGGCGAAGTCCACACCGTGTCGTAGACGCAGTTGTGGAAATAGAAGGTGTGGAGCTCCTTGAAATGGTTCGATTTCACGGCAGACTGGAACAGCATGCTGCAGAGCGACGCGTAATATTCCATCGAGCCGCCGGAATCCATCAGCATCAGGAGCTTGATGGCATTGCGCCGCGGGTGCTTGTAGCGGAGGCTCAACACGCCGCCGTTGTCGCCGGTGGCGCGGATGGTGCCGTCCACATCGACGACCTTCTCCGACTCGATGACCTGATTGGAGAACTGGCGCAGGGTGCGGAATGCCATCTGGAATTGCCGCGTATCGAGGACTTTATCTTTTCTAAAATCACGAAATCTCCGGTCTCCCGCGACCGACATGGCCGTACGATGATGGCTCTCCCCGCCAATCCGGATGCCGTTCGGGTGCCAGCCGCCGTGACCGAAAGGCGAGCGGCCGCCTGTGCCAATCCAGTAGCTGCCGCCGTTGTGTTCTTCGTCCTGTTCCTGGATGCGCTCCTCTAATTTCTTCAGCAGGTCCTCGATGTCTTCCTCCGGGAAGCCGAGGTCCCGGAGTTCCTTGTATTTCGCTTCGATATCGCCCAGCGGCTTGTTCAGCCATTCCATCACCTGTTCCGGTAGCTCCTCGCTGAACGGCACGTCTTTGAAGAACTCCAGGAACGCCTGGTCGTAGCGGTCGTAGTCCGATTCGTCGTGGACGATGATGGAGCGGCACAGGTAGTAGAAGGTATTCAGGTTCGACTGGTGGAGGCCCAGCTCCAGCGCTTCCAGGAGGGTCATCCACTCGCTAAGGGACACCTGAATTCCCCGCTGTCTCAGCAGGTAGAAAAATGCGGTGAACATAATCGGCCTCTTCCTACCGCTGCGTCTTCAGCGCGCGGTCCAGCGCCTCCAGGTCCTTGTCCTTCTTCAGGAGGACGCCGGCGAAAGGGATCTTGTTCGCAATCTGCCACGCACTCATACCACCGGCCTGGAGCGCACGAATCCAGTCGATCAGCTCGGACGTGCTCGGCTTCTTGTCAATTGTTTTTAGCGAACGAATCCAGTAGAAGGATTGCAGCGCCTGATTCAGGAGGTTGTCCTCCAGGTCATCGAAGTGCACGGCGAGGATGCGACGCATCTCATCCTGCGTCGGGAAGGCGATGTAGTGGAAAATGCAGCGGCGCAGGAACGCGTCCGGGAGCTCCTTCTCGGCGTTGGAAGTGATGATGACGATGGGGCGCTGGTTCGCCTTGACGAGCTCTTTCGTCTCCGGGATGTAGAATTCCATGCGGTCGAGCTCCCAGAGGAGGTCGTTCGGGAATTCGAGGTCGGCCTTGTCGATCTCGTCGATGAGGAGGACGACCTGGCTCTCGGCGCGGAAGGCCTCGCCCAGCTTGCCCATGGTGATGTAGCGGGAGATGTCGTCGACGCCGTGGATGCCGAACTGGCTGTCGTAGAGGCGCTGCACGACGTCGTAGACGTACAGGCCGTCCTGGGCTTTCGTCGTGGATTTGATGTTCCAGGTGACCAGCTCCTTGCCCAGCGAATCGGCGATGGCTTGCGCGAGGACGGTCTTGCCGGTGCCCGGCTCGCCCTTAATCAGGAGCGGCTTGCCCAGCGCGATGGCCACGTTGACGGCGCTCATCAGCTCGGCGGATGCCACGTATGTCTCGTTGCCCTTGAATGTCTGATTCATATCTTTCTCTCCTTGTCTCTTATCTGTTGTATATTGTACAACAGCAGATATTGAGATACGATTCAAGATTTTCATTAAATGTGGAATGTTCGGTTGGTAAAAACAGATTTCGTGGAGCGAGGGCGCGCGAAGGTGCTTTGTGTTCCAGCGCTTCTTTTTTTATCCCCTCATATTAATAAGTTGCCCGCTGGCTCAGCCACGAAATTTATCGTTTCTCGATAAATATCTATTGACATGGGATATACAGAATGCTATAACAGATTTATCGATAAACGATAATTCTCCCCGATACATCTCATGCACAGGAGGCACATCATGAACAAGACACCCACCCTGAACAAGCTCATCCGGTTCACCATCATCCTCTCCCGGATTGGCAAATACCTTATGCTGCTTGCTGCCGCCGGCTTCGTCATATTATCGGTAATCGCCCTCGTGCGCTACGATTACACCAAAGAATATATCTTCACCCGCTATGAGAGCGGCACCTTGGATCTCGCCATCGGCGGCGTTCACATCGTATCCCGCGAGGGCGCCTTCCGCGCCGGTGCCTTCTTCGTCTGGATGCTGGCTGTCGCCTGCATACCGCTACTCAGCGCGATGATCTGCAAGAACGTCGGCGAAATCTTCAATGCGGAACAGCCCTTCTGCCGCACCAACATCGATAAGGTCCGCGACATCGGCATCTATGTGCTCGCATTCCCGGCGCTTCAGGTTGTGCTCCCTGTCGTGATGGGGCTCTTCTACGGCGAAACCATCTCCGTCCAGCTCGATCCTTCCACCATATTCTTCGGTCTCGTCATCCTTGCGCTTGCCCAGTTCTTCCAATACGGCGCCAGCCTCGAAGACGACGTCGACGGCCTGCTGTAGGCGACGGCAACAGATAGGAGGAACCACCATGGGACGAATTATTCTCGAGCTTGACGTTGTGATGGCCCAGCGCCATATGTCCTTGAACGACCTGGCAGAGAAGGTCGGCATCACCAACGTGAATCTGTCAAAAATAAAAAACAACCGGGTCAACGCCATCCGCTTCTCCACCCTGGCGGGTATCTGTGAAGCGCTGGACTGCGAACCCGGTGATATCCTGAAATATGAACCATAATAGCATTTGAAATGGCCAGATTATACCTCCAGCGAGAACGCCGGCTGCATGTACTCCAGGGCGCTTCGGCTTAGTCCACACTGGGACGCTTCGGTACGCCAGCTCTCCCGGACGATGTCGCATATTGATTTTCCTATTTTTAGCGCATCGGAAGTATTCAGGTCGAAATATTCTGCCACCTGAAGTGCCAGGTCGAAATCAATGGAGTTGTCGTATTCATTGACATTCAGCGCAAGGCTGTCGCCGAACGGAACCGGATTCACATCGAACAGCGGGGAAAGTCGCCAGCCGTTCGACGTCAGTATGAAACCGTGATTGCGGAGATGGTCGTCCGTATTGGATACCGCCATACTGAACACGATTCGTTTCCAGAGTTCTTCCAGATCCTGTGCCGGTCTCGCGCCATATGCACGAATGAAATCTGCCAATTCCAGGTAACTCGTGCCATCCGCAGCCGATGCGCCATCGCTCTTTCCCAGCAGCGTCATCGCCGATGCAAAATGAATGCGGCGGCTTCCTTCCCGGTCAAATCGTTTGACAAGGAACGTGCTTCCATTCTTGGAGAATGCCTCCAGCTTCGATTCCGGCACATCCAGACCGCACATTCTGGCCAGATTATGCACGGTCTTCTCCCAGGCACCACTGTTGTATTCATCGTGCCTCGATGGGAATTTGGCAATCCACAAAGAACCATCTTCTGCCTGCACAGTGGCCTTCGGTCTTGCTCCGCCCAGAGAGGAACCCGGCGCTAAGAGTTCGCGAAGCCACTTCTCCTCCAGTCCGCTCTCATCGTTCTCGAATGCCAGGGAAGCGTTCTCCAATGCCCGAAGCCGTATCCATGGCGGCGTGGCGAGCGCATCATCCGCTGATAAGAACGGTCCCTCCGGTTCCAGGCTGAAACGAAGGGCACCTACTCTCGATTCGTCATATACTCCGAGGAGGAAATCACTTTCCAGCAGTTTTCGCGGTTTTCGATCCTCCTTACGCGCGGCAATGGCTTCTTTCCGCTTCATCAGAAGCCGTCCCCATCGGTCCGGGCAGGAATCTGCAAAAATGCCGAAGAGCTTTTTGTCCAGCGGAACATACTGGCGTCCGCCATAGAATGCCAGATCCGGATCCAATGGGCTTTCTCCTCTGCAGCTACTCAGCCATGCAGAATCATACTCAAAGGCATAGGTTTCCTGTCCTCGTACCATATTCACATGAAGTATTCCGAGCAGGGATGGCTTCACATCCCGCCAATTCTCGTGGACATAAATAATCTTCTCATTCGGAGCCATTGCTACTCACCTCGCTTCGGTGCACGTCTACGCGTCGTTAATTCCAGGTCTTGAAGTTTCCGTCCCAGTTCATCATCCTTCGCGATGAGAAGCAAATCGTCGTCCATGTTGTTCAGTGCGTGCAGAACCACGGCATATGCCCCCATCGATACCGACGGGGAGCCCTTCTCCACGGCCATCACCGTCTGCCGGCTGATTCCGGCGCGTTCCGCCACCAGTTGCATCGAGAGGTTCCGGCGCAGCCGCGCCAGACGGATTTGCTCACCCATCTGCTCCAGGATTTTCCGGGTTTTCGGCATCACCACGACGGATTTTCTGTTCATGCTGCTATCGTCCTTTCCTGCTACCAATCTTCCGGCGGCTTTTCATTGCCGATTTCCTCTTTCTATCGACTCATTTCACGAGTACATCCTTGCAGCTCTGTTCTTGCACTAGGTTCCCGCACTGTCTCTTTCAAAGATGCCGGTCCAATTGCGTTCATACATTTTCAGCATTCTTCTTAATGTTAAATATTTTATACAATCTATCACTGAAAGTCAATTATATTTAACATTATGCTTCTGTCAGGAGGGGTAATGTCTTGATTTTCGAGGCAGCTTTGTATTGAAATGTCATGATTTTGGCCTCTGAATCTCATTGAAATGTCAGCCACATCTCGCCATTACCCTTCGAGCAACACCCGGTAGATTTCCTTGTCCAGATCTTTGAACACGTTAAAAATAACCTTCATCCCGCTCCCGGTTTCCGACTTGTACTGCCGCACCGTCTCTACCGCAATCTCTGCCGCGCGCTGGTTCGGGAAGCAGTAGCTTTCGCTGTCCCGGCGCATCCATCGGAATCGCCATCTGGCGATATTCTGTTTTCTCCTGAAGAAGCGAGCGAATGAGATATTGGAGTCTTTCGTTCTGGTTCATGTCTGGCTCCTTTCTAACTTAGGCTCTGGTCTTAAGCTCTGGCAATTTTGATAATATGACTGTTATTCTCTGTGAAGGAAAATTCCTCTCAGCATCTCGAGATTCTTCTTCAGGGTTTTCGTCTGCAGAACATCCGTATCGAAAACCAGCGCTACCCTCATCCCCGATTGGATGGATAGCAGCTGAGATTTGGGAATCAAATTCTGGACAACGTTGAAAACCTTGATCTTTCCCGGAATAAGTCTTGCCGGCGATTCCTTCAGAGCCGCTATCAGCTGTTGTTCGCATGGGCCTTCCACGTAATAAATACATCTATGGACTTCACAATATCGCTTTCCAATCAGAGAATCAAGTGGTCAAATTCTTCCTACGATAAGACGGAGGACATTTCATCATGGATTCCACCAAGGAGAGGGTCTCGATATAACGTCAAAAAAGAGATCCACACCCCGAAGGGCGCGGATCTCTTTGCGATCATTCGTATCATTATCATTTATATTCCTATCACAGGCTATCTCGGTAACGCTGCTCCTGCTCATTCAGGCGGATACCCGACGGCGTCAGGTTCAGGCCGCCCCCCGTGCAGCGGTGGCAAGCCG
This sequence comes from Oscillospiraceae bacterium, assembly GCA_963630135.1. Lineage (GTDB taxonomy): Bacteria > Bacillota > Clostridia > Peptostreptococcales > Anaerovoracaceae > Mogibacterium_A. The sequence goes on along the minus strand of CAVGMK010000047.1, from coordinate 14,799 downwards.
GCATGTTCTTACCGACGCTCATCATGGTCTGAATCGTCTCATCCAGTGGGATGTACACTTTGTACCCGGAGCAGACCAGCGTCGCTGCGGAGACGGCATTCACCGCCGCCATGGCATTACGCGTTACGCACGGCACATACGCACAGCCAATCGGGTCACACACCAGTCCCAGCGTGTTCTGCATGGCAATCGCACCGGCGCCGAAAGCGTCCTCTGCCGCAGCTCCCAGCATCTCCGTCAGGCCTGCTGCCGCCATAGCAGAGCCGGATCCGTTTTCCGCCTGGCATCCGGCCACTTCGCATCCGAAGGTCGCATCCTGCGCAATGAAGATGCCGACGATGCCCGCGGCGAAAAGTCCGCGGATAATTTGTTCCTCCGTCATGCCCATCTGAATCCCCAGCTCAACCACGGCAGCCGGGATAACGCCGCAGGATCCACCGGTCGGTGCTGCCACCACCTTGCCGATGGTCAGCGTGTGCTCGAAGACCGCAATGGCATACGTGCTGATGGCGGCAATCTGCGATAGCGCCTCCGGCAGGTCGGAATTCCACCGGGAGACCGAACCTGCTTTTAGCGGATATATATCCTGCAGCACGGTCTCCGGGCGGGAAATGCTATCCCGGACGGACCGATGCATCACATCCATAATCTCGCGCATCATGGCCAGCACCTGCTCGCGGCTCTTGCCGCTACGGGCGCACTCGTAGACAATGCCCAGCTCGCCGGCGGTCAAGTCGTGCTCCTTGGCGTAGGCCACCGCCTCCTTGTAGGTCCGGAACGGCATATCATACGCGGCCAGCGCCGGCACCGGCAGAATCGGCGCGCAGTGGCGGGTCCACTCCCCGCTTGGGAGCTCCGGGAAAGTGCCGTCGAAGCTCTCGGCAATCAGGAGGCGCGACTGGCCTTCCGGATTCTTGACGAAGGCATACCAGCGGTCCCCGCTGACATCAATCGGGAACTCGTCCAGCGACACCAGCTCCAGCATCCCGCCGCCGGTGGAAATCGTGCCAACCGTCACGTCGTCGCCGCCCCCGTGAAGGCACAGCTTCGCGTAATTCGGGTGTTTGTTCTCCTGCGGAGCGATGGTAAAAGTAATTTCGATCCCCCTCGCTCTTGCGATTTCGAATGCGCGCCGGTTGTCCTCCTGATCCACGCCGATGCCCAGCAGCCCGGCTACGAAGCCCCGGTCACTGCAGTGATATTTGTAGGTCGCCGCATAGGAACTTGCCGGGTCGAAATAGATCTCCGCGCGCTCCAGCGGGGTGTTCAGGAGACTCTGGCACAGGTAGCCGATGCGGCACGGCGCCGCGGAGTGAGAACTGGATGGGCCGTACATAATCGGGCCCAGGACTTCGTTGAATATGCTGTAAATCGGTGTTTCCATAGCTGATGCACTTCCTTTGCTACTCCATTCTGTTGTACTCTGTTGTACGCATCCCCGGGGTTCTCGCATCGCAGGTTGCACTGCAAGTCGTATTGCAAGTTGCATGGCAGGTTGCATCGCAAGTCATATTGCAAGTTGCATGGCAGGTTGCATCGCAAGTCGTATTGCAAGTTGCATGGCAAGCCGTATTGCAAGTTGCATGGCAAGCCGTATTGCGAAACTTGATGGGAGAACGGGATAACGACAAATTGTGTGAATGGTTAATCTGGTTGACAATTTATTAGATATTCTATCGCTTTGAAAACACTTTGTCAATATATATTGACTTTTTGTCTATCAGTCACGCCGGTCTAGGAACCGGTAATCACCATCGTCGTGCCCTCGCCCAAGCGGCTTTCGGCGGTAATCTCCCAGCCGTGGAGAGTCACAATCCATTTCGCGATGGAGAGGCCCAGACCGGAACCACTGCGGTTCCGCGCCTTGTCCGCGCGGTAGAAGCGCTCAAATATATAGGGGAGATCTTCGGCACTGATGCCGACACCATCATCCCGGATGCAGAGCGCCCAGGTGTTACTATTGCTATCGCTGCTTCCATTGCTACCGTGGATTACGTTGCTACCTCCGATACTAGCATTGCTGTCGTTGTTTCCTTTGGCTGCATTTCTGGTTTTCCTGCCGCTTCTACCGATATCGCTGTTGTCAGGGTTATCATTAGTGACGTCCTCAGTGTAAATCCAGACGTTACCGCCTTCCTTTCCGTATTTGATGGCGTTCTCGACCAGGTTCACCAGGAGCTGCGTCAGCAGACTCTGATCCGCCTTGATATATGTTGCATCCGTCACCTGATTGTGGATGCGGATGGAACGGGCGTCCGCCATGATTGACATGGATTCTGTAACGGACTCCGCCGTATCACAGAGGTCCAGCTCCTCCGGCTGGAAGCGGTAACGACCCTCGTAGCCACGGGAGAGCATGAGAAGCTGCGAGAGCATCTTAGTCATGCGCTCGTTCTCCTTCTGAATCATCCGAAGATTTTCCTCCCGAATGTCTGCATCATCGGTGCAGAGTGCATCTTCGGTGCATGCGTTGATGACCGTCATCGGGGTGCGAAGCTCGTGCGACGCGTCCGACGTGAACTGGCGCTCCCGCTGGAAGGAATGCTCCAGTGCTGTAATCATCCGGTTGAACATATCGGCAAGCTCGCCGACCTCATCGCGAGATTGAATTCCTTCAATCCGCTTCGAGAGGTCGCCTTCGCTGATTCCTTTAGCGGTCTCCGTAATCTGGCGGACCGGCCGAAGTGCGCGCCGTGCCAGCAGCTTCGCGCCGATCACGGCGAGCAGCAGGTATCCCGGCACCAAGAACAGGAGGCTCCAGACGAAGTCGGCCAGGAAATCGTTGAAATAAATACTCCCCAGCACGTTGACGTTGACCTGCCGGTTCCCGACCGTCTCGGTCTTCCGGAAGAAGGACCAATCGTCATCTGCTACAATCTTCCCATTGTTGTATTCAGCGAAGTCGAAAATCACGTCTGCATTCATGCTCTCATAGATGACGTTCTCGTCGCTGTCGGTGACCAGCACATAGACACCCTGCTTGATGTCGTCGTCCCCAATCGCGGCTTCATTCACATAGACTTCGCCATCTTTCTCGAATATAGCGCCTTCGACCGCCGTTGCCGATAGCTGCATGTTTCCGGACAGGCTGTCCCGAAGCGAATTCTCCACCAGGAAATATACGCTCGGAATCAGGATGGCAAGGAGCGCTGCAGATAGCAGGAAGTATGCCAATGTAATTTTCGTGCTGATTGTGAGCTTCTTCATGTCCTCTGCAGTCCTTCTGATTTCTTTATCTGCTCTCTTTAATGGATGGTTCTTTTCACCATCGGCTCTCTACCATCGTTGAATCGCTATCGTCGTTGGCGCCGTTGGCTCGAGTCCATCGTTCGGTCGTTCGTCTACCGGAGTACATCCGGTGGAAAAACCCAGCGGGGGGACGCCTGGTAATATGCTTCTTCCGGCAGTCGCCTATCTCCGGCAAGAGATTTCTCTATAGGATTTCTCTGGGGGATTCCTCTGCCGGGTGCCCGCGGCCTCATCGGAAACTTCGTCGGACGTGAACTTACTTGGCGTCGTCGGAATCCTGCTTCAACACGTATCCACAGCCCCGGACGGTGTGAATCAGCGGCGCATCGAAGCCTTTGTCAATCTTGTTGCGCAGGTAACGGACGTAGACGTCCACCACGTTGGAATCGTAGTCGAAATCGTAATTCCACACGTGGTCGGCAATCTGGCTCCGCGTCAGCACCTGGCCCTGGTTCCGAAGGAAATACTCCAGGAGCGCGTATTCGCGCGATGTGAGGGCGATTTCCTTCTCGCCCCGCTGCACCCGGTGCTTCGGCAGATCCATCACCAGGTCGCCCAGCTGCAGCTTGTTCTCCTTCGCGCCGCTGCTTCTTCGCATCAATGCCCGCACGCGCGCTAATAATTCGTCAAAAGCAAATGGTTTCGTCAAGTAGTCGTCCGCCCCTGCGTCGAGTCCCGACACGCGGTCGCTGATGGAATCCTTGGCGGTAAGCATCAGCACCGGCGTATCGCCACCCCGGCTCCGGAATTCTCGAAGGACGATGACGCCGTCCTTCTTCGGCAGCATCCAGTCCAGGATGATGCAGTCGTAGACGCCGCCGGTCATGTAATCTAAGGCATCTTCTCCATCGTAGCAGCCGTCTACGGCGTAACCTTCTTCCTTGAGTCTTCGCAGGATGATTCGGTGCAGCGACTGATCATCTTCCACCACTAGTATTCTCATGCTTCTGTTCTCCGGGTTTCTCTTTCTCTGTATTCTATTTCTTTCCGATTGTGGATTTTCGTTGCGCCAGCCGAAGCGATTCACCGAGCAGGAAGCTATTCAACGGAGGTCACGGGCAATTTCCATACCGCATACCGGTTCTCCGGATTCCAAGCGTTCTAAGCACTTGCGGATTCCGTCGATTTCTTCCACTTCTTCCAGTCCGGCAGTTTCGAGTGCTTCTGGTTCTTCGAGTGATCCTCATGGCAATAGCTGTCATAGAGCTGATTCATCTGCTTGGCGATGGAGTCGAAGTCCCTTTCCTCCGCCACCTTGTGCCCGTTCATCGTCAGGTCCGGCAGTTCGTTATTCATGATTTTGGCCGCCAGATCTGCAAATTCATCCGTGCTGTCTGCCATGTAGACGTTCTCGCGGTCGTGAAGCCAGCCCTGATACACCGGAATATCGCGCACGAGGGTCGGTGTGTTGCAGGCCAGCGCCTCCAGCACCACGATGCCTTCGGTCTCCTCGTGGCTCATGAAGCAGAAGAGGTCGCACGCCTGATAGGCGTGCAGGAGCTCCGCCGGCTCCACATATCCAGGGAAGATGAGGTTGTCCGGTGCGGATGCGATGGCATTCTGGACCTCCAGCGGAATCAGCTTCGGGTCGGTGTAGCCGAACCACAGGAACTGCGCATCCGGCAGCTTGCGCGCCAGCTCGACGAACTCCAGGATTCCCTTGCGCTCGATATAATGCCCCACAGAAAGGACGATTTTCCGTTCCTCCGAGAGGCCATATTTCTCGCAGAACGTGTGCCGCCGCGTCCGGTCCGGCGCGTACTTCTCCGTGTCGATGCCGTTGGAAACCGCAATCACCGGCTTCCGGATGCCGTAGCTCTCCAGAAGGCTGCGGGAATATTCGGTTGGCGTCACAATGACGTCACCCAGATTATAACAGAATTTAATCCACGTGCGAAACAGCGGCGCCAGGAAATTGGAGCCTTTGAAGGAATTTCGGAAATCCTCCATGGTGGAGTGGCCGTAATACACCACGGTCTTGTGGCGCAGCTTTGCCGACACCGCCGTCAGCACGCTGTCCGGGAAGACCGTGTTCAGATGGACGATTTCGGTCTCTTCGTCAATCCGGTCCGTCGCCTCATTCCCGCCGGCCGCCAGCACCCGTCTCTGGTGGCGGATTGCACTGCCTACACCGCTCTTCTCCACCAGATTCATTGCCCCATTATATACGCATACCTTCATTTCCTGTACCTCGTTTCCACATTGCTACATGATTACTTCATGATTACTACATGCCACTTACTACCGCCAATCGTCGGATTCGTCCCGGCGATAAGGCCCTGTTATTCCCACTCCGCTTATTCATGCCGGTAATCACGACCGGCAAGGCCAAGCTCTATAGATTTCTCTTCCCCGGATTGCGACACCAAGCAGCTAATCCGCTGTACCAGGCAGTTAATCCATATCACACCAGATTACTAATCCAATTAAAGATTACCGACAGCCCGAGGCTGTACAGCGCAATCGATCCCGGCTTCCCCAGCAGGATAATCGTCGTGAACGTCCGGAGATTCATCGACGTCGTCCCGGCCAGATAACACAGGAAGTCGTCCGGCGCACAGGGGAAGAAAATCGCCAGCGCAAACAGCTTCGTGAACCGGTGATTCGACTCCGTCCAGTTATCGTACTTCGCAATCATCTCCGGCTCGAACATCTGATTCAATAGCGGCCGCCCATGCGCCTTCGCAATCAGGAACGCAATAATCGATCCGATGCAGATGCCCACGTAGTTGTACATGAACCCCCAGCCGGCGCCGAACAGAATCACACCCGCCAGGCAGCTGATTCCGCCCGGAAGAATCGGAATCACTACCTGCACGACCTGAATCAGCATGAACACGAGCCCGCCCAGCGCGCCAAAACCGGCAATATACATCTGCAGCTCCTCCTGGGAGGTCAGCACGCCCTTCTTCCATAGGTAGAAGAAATAGATCACCATGCCGAGGATTCCGACCACGGAGAGGATGTTACAGCACTTTCCGGCATTCATAGAAATACTCCTTCTCCGCAATCGCTCTGTTATAGACGTCCAGACAGGACTCTGCGAATTTCTCGATAGAATACAGTTCCCGCATGCGCTGTTTCGCCTGCGCGCCCATCTGCTTCCGGCGCTCTGCGTCCTGTAATAACACGGTCAGCTTCTTCGCAAATTCCGCTTCCGTCCGATATATATAACCGTTCCTTCCGTCGAGAATGACCCCTTCCAGACACTCATCCGCATGGCACAGCAGCGGCAGTCCGGACGCCATCGCTTCCATGTAGGTCAGCCCCTGGGTCTCGCTTCGGGAGGCGGAGGCGAAAATATCGCCTGCCGAATAGTAGTCCGCCACTTCTTCCGGAGATACCATGCCGGTGAAAATCAGTCTCTCCCGGATACCGAGTTCTTCGCCGAGCTTCTCCAGCTCCTGCCGATACGGTCCGTCGCCCACAATCATCATCCGGTGTTTCGAATCCGCCTCCTTCAGATAACGAAGAATCTCATCGATATTCTTCTCCTTCGCAAGGCGTCCGATGGAGATAATCACCGTCTCATCCGGCTGAATGCCGTATTCGCTACGGATTCTGTTCCGCACCGCCTGCTTGTCTCTTGCATACGCCTCCACATCAATGCCGGACGGAACCACATAGATGGGCCGGTTCACCCGGTACCGAAGGAGCATCGTCTCCATCTTCTTCGACGGCACGATAACCGCATCCGTCATCGAGAGGAATTTCCGTGAGAGCACTTCCGCGATCTTCTTTCCCATCCGGCGATTCGGGCTAAAATAATGCGTATAATTCTCATACACCGTATGATACGTGTGAACAATCGGCGCATTGCAGGAATAGGCGACCTCCCGGGCGATGCGGAATGTCGAGAATTCGCACTGGCTGTGCACCACATCCGGGTTCCACGCCAGGATATCCTGCATCATATTTCGTGGCATCCGGAGCTTGAGCCGCGCCTTCTCGTAGACCATTCCCATATTCACCGATGCGATATAATATACATTCCCGTCCTGCCAGGAATGCATGCTCCCGGACAGCGTAACGATTCGCACATCGTGGCCGGCCCTCCGCAGGCCGGTCTGCAGGTTCTCTACCGAAGTCACGACACCGTTAATCGCCGGTCTATACCAATCTGTTGTAATCAGGATTTTCATTGATTTCTCTTGCAGGCGGATTCTCGGCCTCGCTTCGCTGCGGGTGAACCCTTCTGCTTCTCCTTCCGTAATTAAATTATTTATCCTCTGCATTGCTCTCCAGGCATCTTCCCTTGTCCCTATGTGCTCCTCTTCGAGTAGCGGTAGTCCCATCGTCCGGGCTCTCTGGCCAGACAGCCTCTTCCATCGGATTCTCTCACGCTGTGAGACCTTGTAACCTAGTATCATGGTAACTTCCGAAAATGAGATTCCCATGAGAGTAAAATTAGAATTCTCTCATCTTGCCGTTTCCGAGGGGGCAAGGCGGCGGGCCTGCCGCCAAATAAATACCGACCGCCTATCCCGGGAAGTAAATTCGGGGACAGGGGTCGGTATGTGATGCAGGTTATGAATGGTTGCGGGGGTCGGAAGTGCCTTGCGGGCGGGAATTTGTTTTTACCCGGTTAGATGCTTCCGTCCTCATCGCTTACTGGCGCTTCCGGTGATATACGGCTACGCCGGTCAGGCTCGCGCAGGCAATGGCCATGCCCAGGAGCGCGAGGTAGAGGTCCTCGGTGTCGCCGGTCGACGGTGCGTCGGAGGATTCTTCGTCCTCGGTATCGTCCACGTCGGTGTCATCGGTATCCTCGTCGTCGGTGCCGTCCGCGTCTTCCTCATCGATGGCTTCGAATACGGCCTTCACTTCGACATCGCCGTTCGGCATGGTGAAGCTGTCATCTTCGATGGTAACGTCGCCGCTTACCACCGTCCAGCCGGCGAATTTGTAACCGTCATCCGGCGTTGCGGTCAGCTTGACGGTGTCGCCTTCATAGGCTTCGGTTACATCTGCGGATGCGGTGCCATTCTCGGACTCGGCAACGGTCACGTTGTGAGTAACCTTGCGGTTGATGGTGAAGGTATCCACAACGCTCATATCGCTGGTGCGATAGGTGGTGATGGTGAACTTGCTATCCGATACGTCGACACGGGAGATGTTCGGAACTTTCTCCTGATTCATCACTTTGGAATAAGCGAATTCCTGGTTCTGGATGATGTAGAACTTCGAACCGGATGCCGAGTTTGCTGTGATATAGAGGATTCCGGTCGGGTTCGTGATGGAACTGTAGTTGTCATCATCATAGATGGAGGCGTCGGTCATCGGTGTCTCGCCGTCCATCATGTAAGTACGGCAGTATACGTGGTCGTGTCCCATGAGGACAACGTCGATGTCGAGATCTTTGAATACCGCAGAGAGCTGGGTACGACGCTCCAGAATATCCTGCTCGGATGCATGGCTGGCAACGGAGTAGATGGAATGGTGGAACGTAACGACCTTCCAGGTGATGTCCTGGTCAGCGGTAGCTGCAATCGCCTGCTTCATGAACTCCTGGTGATCGGCAGTAGAACGGTTGTTGCTGTTCAGCGCCAGGAAGAGTACGTGGTTGTAGACGAAGTAGTAGTCTCCACCGGCTGCTGTGGATCCCTTCGTGCTCTCATTCGGCACGTTGAAGTGCTCATCGTATGCAGCGGAACCACTGTCGTGGTTTCCGATATTGGTTGCCACCGGCAAGTCCTGCAGGGTGCTGTGCTCCAGATAAGCATCATACTGATCCTCATTGTCGCCTCTCTCAACCTGGTCTCCGGCAGAGAGCAGGAAGTCTACACCGTTCAGCTCAGTGGAGTTGTTAATCAGCTTCAGGGTCTTCTCCCAGCCTTCGGAATCGCTGGTCGTGTTGCGGCTGGCACCAATCTGTGGGTCGCCGGCGAATGCGAAGGAGAATCCATCGCCGGAGCCTGTGGTGAAGCTGTTAATATCACTCTTTGTGTCGCCGTTCACTACCTGGTAAGCATATTTGGTGCTCTTGGCGAGACCGCTTGCGGTAGTCTGGTAGCTGTAATAACCGGACTTGTTCGTTGCGGCTTCTCCGGTGACTGTAATCCTGGTAGCGCTCTCCGGCATCGTGTTGTCCTTCACATCGCTTGCTTTTGCAATCAGCAGGGTGCCTTCTCCGGCCTTGGTGCTGTACCAGGTGAAGTTGCGCTGCGTCTCATCCGCGCCGACAGAGAGGGAGATGCTTCCAATCTTGACATCCGAGGATGTGTCGGAATCGGAACCGCTGCCGGATTCACTGCCGGATTCCTTATCCGTAGAGAAGGTCAGCGATGGCATATCGAAGTAGATGTCAGAACTTGCGGCATCGCTCTGATGGATTTCAACAGCAATGATATTCTCGCCCTTCACCAGATATTTCTGGACATCTTCGGTCACCGAGATGGTGCCGGTCTTCGGGGAACCTGCCTTGGATCCGCCGTACTGGATGTTGGCATTGATACTACTGTCGTCATAACCGGCAATTTTGTTGCCGTTGACATATACCGTTGCCGAATCGTCATAGTTGACACTTCCGACAATCTTGGTTATGACGCTCGGGTCGGAGATCATAACGGTTGTCCGGAAGAAATAGGCCTCGATGTCGCTCCCGTCTTCCTTGTACTGGGTCAGCAGTGTCTTCGGAGTGAATCCGTCGCCCAGCGTCTTGGCTGCGCCCTTCTTCGCACCGAAGGAGCCCGTACCGGTCTTCCATCCGGTAGTATCATATCCAGCTCTGGTCCAGGATGTACGGTCGTATCCGGAGGCAGAGGAATCTCCTGCCGGGTCGGTTCCGGCATCGGTATAGGTCCATGTCGTATTCGCGTTGATTTCAGCGGTTGAATTGTCCGCGTTGGTCCGGAATGTCATACCCACGAAGAGGCCGACAATGATGGTCAGCGTCATCAGCAGGGCAACGATTCTAGACCAGTTCGTTCGTTTTACTTCCATTTTCGAATAACTCGCCTTTCTTTAGTCTACCTTTCTTCTCATTAATCTTCTCATTAATCTTCCCTTTGAACGGTGAATGGATGAACAGCATAGCAGAAATCACCGTCGCAATCGGTACCGTCAGCACGACACCAATCGTCGAGCATAGTCCCTGAGCGAGCTCCACCGACAGATAATCGGATGAGAATAACTGGCGGAACTGATACCCATATGCCAGAAGGCTAATCATCATGTTCAGTTCACTTCCGGCAAAAGCAAGAATCAGCGTGTTGCTCATGGTCCCGATCATATCTTTGCCGATATTCATCCCAGACTGAAACAAGTCCTGTCTGGTCAGCGCCGGATTGACCCGAACCAGCTCCTCTAAGGAGGCTGCCAACGATACAGCCACGTCCATGACGGCGCCCAGCGATGAAATCAGCACACCGGCTAACAGCAACGGGCGAACGGAAAGTCCCGTGGCGCTTCGCACCAGCAGGAGATCCTCTGCCGTATCACTGTTATATCCGGATAAATGTAGCGCCCACGTGGCGAGACTGAAAACGATACCGGCCACACACACGCCTGCCAGAGTAGACAGCGCGCCCGCTGCCGTTCGCCGGCTGAAGCCGTTGAGCAGCAGCAATGTAACGCCAATCGACATCAGCACCGTCAGCAGGGCAACCGCAATCGGTTGGAACCCGTGGAAAATCGCCTGCGCCATGAACAGCACCACTGCCAGCAGCGAGAAAGCCACCCCCAGCAAAGCCCGCACCCCTTTGCGCCTTCCCACCAGCACAACGGCCAGTGCAAAGACCCCAATCAGTGCACACAGCGGAACCGTCCGATCATAGTTGAAGACCGTGTAATACGGCGTCGCCCCCTCCGGCGTATCGGCACAGACGATGACTCGCTGATTATTCGAAACGCGGATGTTGTGAACCTGCGTCAGGTAATTGTGAATGGATATGGTCTGTCCCCTCAGGTCTCCCTCCAGAATTTCCACTTGAAGCTCCTGCTCTCCCAGGTACAGCGATGGGTCGGCGGAATCCTGTTCCAACCGTTCACTGGTGATGCTGACAACCCGGGCCTTCACGTAATGAAGCGCATCCGAGTTGTATTTCTCATAGCTGTTAATGCTGTCCCAGTCGAATAGAAGAACTGCCAGGATGAAGACCATTCCCAGTACCAGTGCCGCAAGCTCGGCGACCTTCTTCTGCATAACTGTGTCACTCCTTTCGCCGCATTATAGCGTGACCCCTTGTCTCAGAAAACCAAATCGTTGTAAAATCAGTGTAAATCGAGCTTAATTCTCGTAAAATTTCGATAGGCGGCCGCACGCATTTCCGATGAAGAAGCAGCCGGAAACGGTGCGATGACGCGGACTCCCGATGAAAGTGTGCCGAGGGTGAAGCGATGTCGCGTGCGGGCATCGAAGAGGCGGCGAGGAGCGACGCGATGGCGCGCCCATGACGAAGAGGCGTGATGGCATACACCTACGACGAAGAAGCGCCGGTGAGAATAGCGATGACACGGTTGCCCTATTGTAGAATGGCGTGATGCAGCCAATTCGGCAATATTCGCGTCGCCATCGCGATAGCGTGTCAATAAGAAATAGTAGAATCAATTCATGCGGAGGAAATCATGGCAAGACCAAATAGCAATTCCCCGGACCGGAATCTGCAGGAAATCAATCGATATAATGACGCCGCATTTCCCATCGGCATCTACACCGTGACGCCGGAAGGAATCGTACCGGAAGGCCGCGGCTACCGCGACCTCCACTGGCACGAGGAGTTGCAGCTGACCCGCGTGGAAGCCGGAACGCTGGAAATCCGGGTGGACGGCACCGATTATACGCTGCATCAGGGTGACGCGATTCTCATCAACCGCAATCTCCTTCACATCACCACGAAGCTGTCGTCCGGCGGAAAGTACATCAGCCTGAATTTCCCGGACCGCCTGTTAGGCTTCTTCCCCGGAAGCCGCATGGAGCAGGATTACGTATTTCCGTATACGAGGACCTATCTCTTCTCGGCGGTTGTACTGCATTCGGACGAGCCTTGGCAGCAGGAGATTCTGAATCTGCTGGCGGAGATTCTGGCGGTGTTCGGGGTTGCTGCAGAGGCTGCGGAGAACGAAAGAACGGAAGGCGCGGCGTCCGAGGATAGGCGCAATGCAGCAGTTTTCGGCGATAGTGCGTCCGATAAATCGCACGCAACAATCCCAGCGTGTCCCGATGGCGAAGGGAAAGGCGGAGCAAGCGGAATCACAACATATGAAAATCCAAGTAGCGCGAAGGGTTCCGACGCCGCGGCCCCAGAAACAAGTCGTGCGGAGAACGCATGCCTGGGTTCCTCGGCCTCGCCATCGCCGCTACTGTGCCCGGAGTACCAGATTGCCGCGCGGCTCACGGCGCTCTGGTCCATCCTGATTCAGAATATTGCATCAGATCTCACCACGCCGTCCCGCACCTACCTCCGCAAGCAGGAGCGCATCCACACCATGCTCTCCTACATCCACGAGAACTACACGCAGGAAGTTCGCCTCGCCGATGTTGCCGACGCGGCACACATCAGCGTCGGCGAGTGCTGCCGCTGCTTCCGGAGCATGGTTCGCACCAGTCCGAATCAATACCTATTGGAATACCGCATCTCCAAGAGCAAGGAACTGCTCCTCGGCACCGACCTCTCTGTCACGGATGTTGGATATGCGGTGGGTTTCAACGATACCAGCTACTTCATCCACTATTTCCGGAAAGTGACCGGCGTAACGCCGAAGGAATACGTGGAGCGGGCCAGGTAACGCCAAGATGCGTTAGATATAAGACAAGGTTCGACAACAGGAGATGACTGTAGCAGGCCTTCGGCGTTCATACGATGGAGCCTTCGGGGAGTCGGAAGCGTGAGCCAAGCGGAGAGGCCCGGGCGCCCGTGGGCCGCCGGCCATACCACCGGCTCCGTAGTCGCCTCCGGCACGGTCAGCTCCGTGATCGCCTCCGGCACGGCCGGCTCCACCAATACGCTTCGCCACCCGGCGGCCCACGCACGCCGCCGTATGTCTAATTACGCATTGTGGCACGCCCCGGCACGGCGGCGCGCCCCCCCCCGGAGGGGGGCGCCCGGGCCGTTTTCTTTTGCCCGAAATTATCGAAAATGTTAAGATTCTTATATTCCTCGCCGATATAATTATGGATTCACCCCTTTCAAGTTGTTAAAATAATTTCAATCATTACAATCTTGATATTATATTTCTGCCGCTGATACGATTCATGGAACGAAGGAGGATTGTCATGGCTGAAAACAAAGAACCGAAATATATGGAACGAATCCAATTCATGAAGGACCGCGTGGTGAACAAGAATCCGGAGATGGATCTCGAGAACGCGCGCATCCTCACCGAGAGCTTCAAAGAGACCGAGGGCGAGCCGCACTGCATCCGCAAAGCGAAGGCTTTCCGCAAGCAGTGCCGCGAGAAGACCGTAGAGATCTGGGACAAGGAGCTCATCGTCGGCTGCTCCGGCAGCAAGATGCGCGGCGGCATCCTCTGCGTGGACACCTGCTGGTCGATTCTCGACGATGAGCTGGAGACCATCAGCACCCGCAAATACGACCCGTTCTACCTCACGCCGGAGGACAAGGAGATGTTCCTCGACCAGATTAAGCCGTACTGGAAGGGCCGCTCCACTTACGAAGCTTGGTTAAAACAAATTCCGGACGACTGCAGAGACCTCCGAGACACCGGACAGGTGTACATCAACCGGAAGGCGGTTCGCGGCTGGGGCGAGACCACCGCGGGATACCGTCAGATTGTGGAAGAAGGTATCGAGAGCATCTGCGAGACCATCCGCGCGCGCAAGGCGGAGCTGGACCCGACCGTGCCGGGCGATATCGAGAAGGAAGATTATCTGAATGCGCTGCTTATTTCTGCCGAGGGCATCTGTGACCTCGCCGAGCGTTACGCCCAGGAGGCCGAGCGCCTGGCGGCACTGGAAAGCGACCCGGTTCGCAAGGAAGAGCTGCTGACAATCGCCTCGAACTGCCACCACGTACCGAAATATCCGGCTCGCACCTTCCACGAAGCGCTGCAGTCGCTGTACATCTACCAGATCTGCATCTTCATGGAGCAGAACGCCGCCAGCTACAACCCGGGCCGCATGGACCAGTACATGTATCCGTATTACAAGGCCGACCTGGCGAGCGGCATCCTCACCGAGGAGAAGGCGCAGGAGCTGCTGGACTGCCTGTGGATTAAGTTCTCCGAGCCGTGCCTCTTCCAGGATGCGGTGACCGCGGAATTCGCAGCCGGCTACCCGATGTTCCAGAACGTCTGCGTCGGCGGTGTGACGACTTCCGGCCAGGATGCGGTCAACCCACTGTCCTACCTGATTCTCCAGGCGACCATGGACGTGCAGCTGTACCAGCCGTCCCTGTCCGTGCGCTACAGCCTGGCGAAGAATCCGAACAAGTTTCTCCGTAAGGTGGTTGAACTGATTCGCTTGGGCACCGGCTTCCCGGCATTCCACAACGACGACATCGGCATCCGCATGCTGATGAACAAAGGCATTCCGCTTCGCGAGGCCTTCGACTGGAACCCTTGCGGCTGCGTGGAGACCAACCTGGAAGGCCG
>CAVGMK010000046.1:0-5360 GCA_963630135.1 Oscillospiraceae bacterium | reverse complement strand
TTACCGCGTGGAGCTTCGCAAGATTCGCTTCCATAAGAAAGCCTGCCTTCGCATCATCAAGGTCGGCTTCCCGACCGGCGTCCAGAATACCGTCATCTCCCTCTCGAACATCCTGATTCAGACCAGCGTCAACGGCTATGGCGCCATCCCGATGGCGGGTTTCGCGGCCTACCTCAAGGTTGACGGCTTCAACATCCTGCCGGTCATGAGCATCAGCATGGCCATTACCACCTTCGTCGGCCAGAACTACGGCGCCGGCAAGCTGGACCGCGTGAAGCGCGGCATGTTCTGCACCCTCGCGCTGGGCATCGGCTACACCATCATCACGGGCATCCTGCTCCTCACCTTCTCCGAACCGGTGATGAGCCTCTTCACCAACAGCCCAGAAGTCATCCGGGACGGTGAGATGATTATGCGCTATTTCTGCCCGTTCTACTGGCTTCTCGCTATCCTGCACGGCCTCGCGGGCACCGTCCGCGGCACCGGCAAGAGCATCCCGCCGATGGTCGTCCTGCTCCTGTCGCTCTGCGTCTACCGAGTCGCCTGGATCCAGTGGATTCTGCCATATTTCACGACGATTCGGGGCGTCTTCCTGGCGTATCCGACCTCCTGGCTGATTGGCGCCCTCCTGATGATTGGTTATACGCTAAAAGCACATTGGTTATACCCGACTTCGTCCGAGGAACTATAGGAGAAATGGTACAGGAAACTGCACCGTCGTCGCGATGATGCGATAACAGATGTCACAGAGTGCACGGGATGGAGACTCTATGTCGCTGTCTCGAATATTGTAGCAGCACGGTGATAACAGGCAGCACGAAATACAACGAAGAAATACATCATAGAAAGGTCCTTCCGAATTGGAAACCGTAAATAACACACCAGCAAATAATACACCTGCAAATACCGAATCCATGAATAACAAATCTTCCGGCCGGGAATTCTCCGGCGCGGAACCGGGCAATAATAGCAGCCGAAGCCAGCGCGACCACAACCTGGACATGATTAAGGTCATCTCCATCTTCCTGGTGATCCTGATTCATTACTGCAATTATTACACCAAAAGAGCGATTCCGGACGCCTCCGTCAATTACCTGGTCGCCCTTCTCTATAATGTCCTCGCCCGGGTCAGCGTCCCGCTCTTCTTCATGGCAAGTGGCGCGCTGGCGTTCCGCAAAGACTTCGATTATAAGAAGAATAACCGAAAAATCAACCGCATGATAATGGTCCTCATCGTCTGGAACGTCCTCTACTGGCTGTGGAACCGCTTCTACCTCGGCCGTTCCCTCGGCCCGAACGTGACGACCTACCTATTCGAACCGGTCAAAGGACACCTCTGGTATATGTACGCCTACATCGGCCTCCTGATTGCCGGCCCGCTGATTGCCCTCCTGGCCAGGCACATGACGCCGCGGGACGAGAACTATTTCCTGCTCACCTGGATTTTCATCTGCGGTGGCATCCGCACACTGGACTGCAACCTCGATTATTTCGGCATCAAGACCGGCCTCGAATACTGCGTTCCGATTATCCAGGGCACCTACTACCTCGGCTACTACCTCACCGGGCATATCCTCTACCGCCGGCTTAGAGACCATCAGGACGCCGGCGCGCCGTGGGCCGAGAGATCCCTCCATCACACGATTCCGGCGTACCTTCTTACCGCCGCCGCATCGCTCCTGCTATGCTTCCTTTGCGTCGCCTTCACCTCCATCCGCGTCGGCGAGACGGCCAAAGACCTCTTCGGCTACAGCAACATCCTGGTGATGATTCCGTCCCTGTGCCTCTTTGTCGTGCTGATGCGCGCACGAATCCGGGAGAACGCGCTCCTGACCCTGATTAGCCGCCACTCCTTCGGCATCTACCTGAGCCACGTGATTTTCTACAACATTGCCTACCGGAATTTCGACATCCGCGCCATGGACAGCCCGCTGCTGCTCCCGCTGTTCACAATCGCCACGT
Organism: Oscillospiraceae bacterium; assembly: GCA_963630135.1. Lineage (GTDB taxonomy): Bacteria > Bacillota > Clostridia > Peptostreptococcales > Anaerovoracaceae > Mogibacterium_A. The sequence continues at coordinate 3,398 of CAVGMK010000046.1, read as the reverse complement.
TCATCGTCTCGCTGGCCTTCGTCATCATCACGTCGAAGCTTCCGCGCCTCAAGACGCTTCTCTACGGCTAAAATTAAAAAATATCCCGCGCTACACTTCCGCACCGGCTAGCTGCCGGTCCTCGGAAATGTAACGCGGGATGAATATTTTTTTGACTCTACCATCGGTTACTCTGATACCACGGTCTCTTCCGCCCCGTTCTGCACGCTATCCTTCTCCGACTCCGCCAGAATCGCCTCCGTCTCGTTGGCATTCGGCATATCGTCTTCCGGAAGAGTGGCATTTTCCTCTGCCTCTGGGAATACCACTTCCTTCGGCGCGGATCCCGTCAGCGCATAGGCGATATTGTAAGAGTGGTCACCGCAACGCTCGAGGTCGGTAACGACGTTGGTAAAGATGACGCCTGCCAGCGGATCGCAGGTGTTGTTCATCAGACGAACGATATGATGGTCCACCAGCTCCTTCTCCTGCCAGTCCAGGCGATTCTCCAGCTTCTCGATGCGCTGGAGCGGAATGGTCTCGCCCGTCTCGAAGACGTCGATGGCAAGCTCCGCTATCTCAACTGCATCCCGGGCCATCATGAAGAGCTCGTTCCGGGCATCCGGCGACATCACGCTGTGCTTGGAATTCATATCTTCCACGTACTCGATGATGTTCTCCGCGTGGTCCGAAAGTCTCTCAATATCCGTCACGGTAATCGCCATCTCGGACATGCTCTTGAGCGCTTCTCTACCGAAGGAGAAGTCTCTCATCTCCGCCATGGCTTCGTCAATCAGTTCATTCAGGATGTTCACGCTCTCTTCGCGGGTGCGAACGCGCTGCGCTTTGCCGGCATCATAATCGAAGAAGCACTCGACCGCTTCACGCAGGTTCTTCGCCGCAATTCTGCCCATCCGAGATACCTCGAGACGAGCCTGATGCAGTGCGATACCGGTAGGCATCTTGGTGATATTCACCATGTACTGGAGCGTACGATCCTTCATCTGCTCGTCTTCCTCCGGCAGAATCGGAATGACTTTCTCCACAATCTTCACGAGGAATTTCATGAACGGCGTCTCTACAACTACCGCGATAATCGCGAAGATGGTGTGCGTGTTCGCAATCTGGCGGCCGATATCATTCGGCGACAGCGCCTGTATCCACGTCAGTATCTGCGGGAACAGCGCGACCAGCGTCATCATCAGCGCGGCTCGGAACAGGTTGAATACCAGGTTCAGAATCGCCGAGCGCTTACCGTTCCGGTTAACCGTCAGCGATGCAATCAGGTTCGGCGTTACCGATCCGATAGCGGCGCCGATAACCAGATAGACCGCAGTCCGGTAGCTCAGGAGCCCCTGTACCGCAAACGCCTGGAAAATAACCGTGGATGAAGAGGAACTCTGCAATAGCGCGGTGAAAGCCACGCCAAAGAGTACCGCCGCGAACGGATTGTCCAGCCCCGAGATGGTGCGGATGAACGCTTCGCTCTCCGAGAGCGGCTTGATGGCGGTCTTCATGATGCTGATTCCGACGAACAGCATACCGAAGCCCATGATAACTTCCCCGACATATTTGACGGTGTTGTTCTTCACGAAGAGGAACGCCACCACGCCGAAGAACATAATGACCGGTGCGTACGCCGCGAGGTTGAAGGCCGTAATCTGAGCCGTTACCGTCGTACCGATATTGGCACCCATGATAACGCCCAGCGCCTGGAACAGATTCATCATACCGGAGTTAACGAATCCGATAACCATGATATCCGTCGCCGACGAGCTCTGAATGAGCACGGTCATCAGCGTACCCACAAATATCGCGGTGAATTTGTTGGATGTGGCTTTCTCGAGAATTGTCTGGAGGTTGTCGCCGGCCGCGTCTTTGAGGCCTTCGGACATGATGGTCATTCCGTAGAGGAAGAGGCCCACCCCTCCCAGCAGAGAAAAGGCATCGAGTAGGGTCATATTATTTCTCCTAACCTTGTGTTCTTTCTGTAAATTGTTCTTTCCCCGAACAACTTTGCAATCAATAACTTCTATCCTGTATACATCATTCTTGCAGTCCGCATACGAGGTTATTTTACCACGTTCAGAGGGAATTCTCATCATTATTATTACAAAGATTTTACGACAATTTGAATGAAATTTTAAACACCGCCGGACGAGCCGGCCGGATGGAATTTATTTTTGCCTGAAGATTTCCCGGCCAAAAATAAATTTCGCCACCCTGACATCCCCGGCCGTCTGTAGATGGCGCCCCGTGAAAACGCCGGGCGGCATCACGGAAACGGGAAAGTTCGCTGGCTACAGCAGAGCGATAACGGGCAGATTTGCACTGTTATATTCGGTGGAATTGATATATAATGAAGCTATCAATAAGCTGTGCGGCGGGTGCCGGGGCAGCGTTTCGGAAAGGAGATTCCAATGAACAAAGCGATTGACGTAATTGGAGTACAGATGGATTTTGGCGCTTCGAAGCGAGGCGTTGCAATGGGGCCGACCGCCATCCGCTACGCCGGATTGATTGGGGACCTGGAGAAGATGGGCTATGAGGTTCGCGACAAGGGCGACATCCTACCGCTCCTTCGCGGGAAGAGCACGGAGACACTGCGCAACTACGAGCAGGTCAACGATGTGAACCACAAGTTATATGATAAAGTGACCACCACGCTGAACAAGGGACGTTTCCCACTCGTGCTGGGCGGCGATCACAGCATCTCGGCGGGCAGTATTTCTGCTGTCAGCAAGGCATACCAGAGCCAGGGCGGCATCGGCCTGATCTGGATTGATGCGCACGGAGACTGGAATAACGAGGAGACCACCATGACCGGCAACATGCACGGCATGACATTCTCCGCCGTATGCGGGCGTGGGCCGGAATGCATGGTGGATTTCGGGCAGGGTCCGTCATATGTCAAGGTGAAGAATTGCGTGCAGATTGGCGGCCGCGACATGGATACCAGAGAGCGCGCCCGCATGAAGCAGGCCGGCATCACGGTGTTCTCCATCAACATGATTGACGAGATGGGCATGCCAACCGTCATCCGCCGTGCTATTGACATCGCTTCCGACGGTACCGCCGGCATTCACCTGAGCTTCGACATCGATGCCGTGACACCGGAAGTAGCGCCGGGAACCGGTACCGTAGTGCACAGCGGCCTGACAGCCCGCGAGTCCTTCATCGCCGTGGAACTTCTGGCCGAGTCCGGCAAGCTCCTCTCCATGGATATGGTGGAAGTGAACCCGATTCTCGATGAGCGCAACAAGACAGGCATCATCGCTTCCAAGCTGATCCAGTCGGCGCTGGGGGATACGGTATATTAGAGACAAGGCAATAAGCTCTAATTGGATTATTTCTATGCATATATACACGAAAAATCAATCGCAAATTTTTGCGATTGATTTTTCGTTTGGTTTCGAGTG
>CAVGMK010000045.1:0-12446 GCA_963630135.1 Oscillospiraceae bacterium | reverse complement strand
GGCCGAACATGGAGACGCCGCCTTTCGGGAAGGTCTTCGACAGAATACAGGTGCATCCCGGGCAGAGGATTGAGGACGCTGGATAAGCCATCATCTTAAGTGTTCCCATTCAAGGCGGCTCGAGGTCAACATCCTGATGTCGTTCGATCGATTTCGGTGTGATGCCGTACAAGTTGCCCTGCTTCGCGAATTGCCCTTCTTCATTTGGTTGTCTGGAATTTAACAATTAGTATTTTAAACACTGACCTACGTGTAGAATAGATGCTACTCTCTCAAAAAATGTAAATATTGTCTGGAAAAGTGGGGATATCCCAAGTCTTCCGGAGTTCTAGTTGTTCTCGGCAAAATCACAAAGCCCGGGCCAGCGATTCACGTCGCCGGCTCGGGTGTGCTTGGTGGTATTGAATTTGTTTTTACAAGAAGGAATTCCTCCGCAGATGGTTGCGTCCAGCAATGATACTAACGCGGATTTTGGGCCCAGCGATACGCACAATTAGCGTAGGTGGCTGCGCCGACCTTCATCGCTTCTTCGTCACGCATGAATTTCGGATTATGCGCCGGGACAGTATATCCTTCCTCTGGCGAACCTGCACCGATAAAAATATAGAGGGAAGGAACCAGAACAGAAAATGCAGCAAAGTCATCACAAAAGCGTAGCGACTTATCTTCTTCTGCCTCTGGGCAGATTTCAAAGATGTAATTCTTGAATTCATCTACCAGCTCTTTGTTGTTCTCCAGTGCAACGGTGTCTGGGTTGAATTCAATATCCACGGTGGTTCGAAGGGCACGTGCCACATTCTCCACAACTTCAACGAAACGGGACTTCATAAAAGCCAAAGTTTCATTGTTGAGGGAACGAATGGTGCCTTCCAGCACGGCTTCACCCGGAATAATATTCGCTGCTTTCCCGGCATCAATACGTCCGAACGTAAGACTATCTGTACCGCCAGGTTCTATTTCCATTCCTAGGATTTGCTGAGAAATCGTTAGAATATTCGCTGCGGCGCTAGCTGCACTGACACCAATATACGGTCTTCCACCATGGCAACCTTTCCCGTGAACAAGCACCTTGAACCCTGTAGCGCCTCTTGCATTAGAATAGCTATAGCGAATTATTCCCGTCTTAGTATTTCCGTTATGCATCGCCATCGCGCAATCCACATGTGGATTCTCCAGAATGCCAGCTTCTATCATGGCCTTGGCGCCTTCCAGTTCCTCTTCGCCGGCTTGAAACATGAATTTTATGGTATTATTCAATTCAGCTTCCTTCTCCTTGAGCATCTTCGCAGCTGCCAGAAGCATGGCAATGTGCATATCATGTCCACAGGAATGGCAAGCGCCTGTAGTGCAGGCATAAGGAAGGCCGGTATCCTCTACTTGGCTCAGCGCATCCATGTCTCCGCGGATCAGGAGAACCTTGCCACCGTTACCGGCGGTGCAAGTTACACCGCCGGCTATTTCCTGTACATTATCGTAGCCATATGAGGCCAGTTCTTGCTTCACATATGCTACGGTCTTCGGCAGGTTCATGCCGACCTCTGCATTCTGATGGACGTGACGACGGTTGCGCACCATCTCATCATATAATTCCGCAGCTCTTTGGTTAAAATAATTCATAATCATCTCCCTTCGGCTGTTCCGAACAGCCTTCGTTCATCTCTGTTATTTCCGATTTTGTTGTTATTTCTTCTCAATTTTCTCAATCGTTGTCGCGGAAATAATCAGATGGATGATTCCCATCGCTGCTGTAACCATGCAGATATACTTGAAGGAAACGCCTACACCGCCCTCAATATTGTTGAATAGAATCGCAAATACGGAAGCGAACAGCGCCGTACCCAGGCTTGCGCCACAGCCGGCTAACGATACACCCATGCCTCTTTCCTTCGGGTTCAGGATGGCACCCAGGTAAGGATATGCACTGGCACCCGATGCAACAACGGCCAGGTACTGTGGAATCTTCAGCGCAGCAGCCGCATATGGCGACAGGCCTGGGCGCATGAGTATAATATAGGTGATACTGCATACGGTAATCATTGCGCCACAAATCATCAACAGCCGGCGGTAATTCAAGCTCTTTGCCAGCCAGAGACCCAAAATTGGCGAAAGCACAGCAGGAATGAATGCAAAGGTCTGAATGACTCCCAGCTGATCCGTGCTGAACTGAAGCACAGTACGGCAATACAGGTTGAAGTACGTGTTCAGCGCCTGGCAGCTTGCAAGCAGGAATACCAGCATAACGACGCCCAATACATGTTTGTTGGTTGCCATGGTGAAGTTCACAACCGGATATTCTTCCTTCACTTCAACCTTGTAGAAAATTACACTGAATACGATGGAAACGGCAATCAGGATGTAGATAACCGGAGAGGACCAAGGAATTTGGTTTCCACCAGTCGTCAATGCAATGCAGATAGGTCCCAGCGCGAACGGGAAGAGCAGGAATCCCTTATAATCGATTTTGGCCTCTTTACCGATGTGACGAATATCCGGCACGGCAAGCAGGTTCAGGAACCAAGCTACCAGCAGCAGAACGGACAGGCTCATCATCGCCTTACCAGCACTCATATGACGGGTGAGGAAGCTGGCAATATACGGTCCAACCATAGATGCCAGCGCTGTGGTTCCGCTCTGGAATGTCAGCACAAGTGTACGCATTTCCACCTCGAAGAGATCCATAATCATGCCTCTTACCGTTGCCTGCGAACCCATGTTGGAAATCCCCATTAATCCGTATCCAATAATCAGACCGGCTGCACTTTTCGAAGTGCCAATCAGCACGAGGGATCCGATGTATGGAATGAGAGTAATTAAAAGTACCTTCTTGCGGCCGATAAGGTCTCCAACACGGCCTACCAGCGGGGTGAAAATACTCCCGCAGAGAGAACAGACAAGCAGTATCAACGCATAATATGCCATCGTATCGGTTTCCTCGCAGATAACCGATGTGAATACGTTACGCACCTGACTCGGCAAATATACTGCAAAGATTGTAATCAGCGGGGTAATCGCTACGGCTATTTTCGCTCCTAATGATGCGCTCTTGGAGATTGGGTAAGTTCTTCCCCTATATTCTAATGTCCCCTTTTCCATCGTGTTCCTACCTTTCCTTTTTATCATACGCACATTTTTTCATATCGAATTTTGTAGTATCGTACAAGAGCTCTTTTCCAAAATTATAATCGGTAGGTTCATTTATAACAAATTGTCTTTTGCTCACCAATTTATAGTCACGGGCTATAAATCATTTCATAATCAGCGCGAGTTCTAACTCGTAGTCTACGCATGAAAAATCGCATGACCAGATATACCCGATATACCTGCGTGCATGTGTGCACCGAAAAAAAGGCACATTAAAATCCGGTCCCATCGTTAAATCCTGGAACCGGATTGTATCTTACCCTATTTCCTTCCCGACTGCCTCGCAGAATCGGAGGACAGTTGGCTTGTCGGCGTTTTCTTTTCGCATCACTATCCCGACATCGATTTTCACAGAAGGTACAATCGGGATAAAATCAACATCATCACGCGAATGTGTCCGAGCGACCGTAGACATAATGAAGGCCACGCCGACATTGGAGGCAACGAGCTGAAACATAGTATTGAAATCCCCACAGTAACTGAATTTCGGTTCTTTCCCTCCTAAATTTCGCATAATTCTTTCTAATTCTTCCTTCACCGTGGATGCCGAACTGGATGTGAAGATGGTCTCGCCCATGAGTTCCTCTACCGTCAGCTCTTTTCTGCCGACATAGACACTTTCCTTCCCCACCACTGCCAGTAATTCGTCGGTGAACAACGAAATTACATCAAAGAGATCACCGTGTTCTCTGAGCCTCGCCAGGTTGGTGTGAATAATCAAGAGATCCAGTTCACGACGAAGGAGACTTTGGAAAAGTTCCCCAGTAGTTCCAAATGTAATCTTCAAGCCGGAATCCGGATTGTCCTTCTGGTAATTCAGAACGTTCTCCATCACTTTCTGCGGATAGATCTTCTGCATGATACCAACAGATAGGCTGGACAATTGTTTCTTCCGCTCTCGCTCTGCCGCATCTGTCATCTGTTCGATGCAATCCAAAGCAGCTCTTGCATGAGCGGAACACACTTTACCTGCCTCTGTCATCGTAACGTGTCTGGTGGTTCGTTCGAACAACGGGACGCCCAGTTCTTCTTCCAGGTGATGAATCTGCTGGGATAATGTAGTCTGTGTGATGTAGAGCTCTTGAGCGGCTTTCGAGAAATTAAGTGTCTCGCTTAGCTTCACCAGATATCGAAGCTGATTCAGGTTCATGGTTCACCTCAGTTCTTACCTACAGGTTGTGTGGATGTTCGCTTTCTTGCCGTTCATCGCGAGTATCGAATTTAATTTCCTTCTTTCCGGGAACTGCCTGGGCATTGAACATGGCAAGCGCAACGTTCACCTTGTCCATACGCACGGTCTCCTTTCCCTGTTCCAGTTCCCGCACAAATCGAAGCCCGAGACCCGAACGCAGAGCGAATTGTTCCTGCGTCAGGCCGGCCGCTTTCCTATTCTCCTTGACGAATTCTGCAATTGGATTCATGAATATAGCCTTTCGTGTGTCTTGGGGGAATTCCTGTGCTTCGGAGAAGGGATTCTGCCCGTTCTGCAAGTGTAATAGCATTCTCCGGCTTAATCTACGGTTATTATTACACCCTTTCGGGTATGATGTCAATGTGAAATTGCGGAATTCGTCCCTATCGGGTGTAATTCGTAGGATTAAGCAGCGAATTATACCTTCTCGGGTATACTTCATAAATAGGAAGTCAAAGTCTTCTCATCCAAATACAGTAACCGCCGGATACATTCCGGTCAAAATTCTTTTCGGGAAGGTCAGAAAAACCCGGGCCAGCGACTCTCGTCGCCGGCTCGGGGGTGTTCGTCGTAATTAAATTTATTTTTACAGATTCGATAATGCTATTCCGCCGGGTTCACGTGAACCATGCAGTGCTTGACACGCGGGAAGCGGTGCTCGATGTCGTCGTGGACCTGCTGGGCGATGCTGTGCGCCTCGGAGAGCGGGAGCTGCGCGTTCGCCTGAATCTCCACATCGACGTAGATCATTGCGCCGAAGTCGCGGGTTCTCAGGGCATCGATGCCCAAGACGCCTGGGACTTTGTGGATGGTGTCCTGAAGTTCCTGAACGACTTCGTCATCGCAGGCCTGATCGGTCATCTTGGAGATGGCGTCCCGGAAGATATCGATGGATGCCTTGATGATGAACAGGCTGATGATAACGCTGGCCAGTGGATCCATGACCGGGAAGCCCAGACGGGCACCCAGAATTCCGACAAAGCTACCGATGGAGGACATCGCATCGGAGCGGTGATGCCAGGCGTCGGCCATCAGGGCCGATGAATCAATTCGCTCAGCGGCAAACTTCGTGTACCAGTACATCCCTTCTTTGACCACGATGGATACCACGGCGGCAATTAGCGCGAGCTTGCCGGGAACAGTGAGGGAATCGTAGCTGCTACTCAGGATGTTCTGAAGGCCTTTCCATCCAATGCCGGCACCGGTGACGAGCAGCATGCCGGAGAGAATGATGGATGCGACGCACTCGAAGCGGTCATGGCCGTAAGGGTGCTCGTGGTCCGGAGCCTTGCTGGCGATGCGGACGCCGCCGATGACGATGAGGGTACTCAGGACGTCGGATGCGGAATGCACGGCGTCTGAAATCATGGCGCCAGAATGGGCCACGATTCCGGCGACGAGTTTGAATGCGGTTAATGCGATATTTACGATAATGCTGTTCAGCGACACTCGAATTGCTATTTGTTCGTTTGATTTCAGTTGTTTCTCGCTGTTCGATGCCATTGTTATCGCCTCTTTTCTTGGAAATATATTCGGCAATTATAGTCCGCAAAGGGGGCGTTAGGCAAGAGCAACATTTGTTAGAGGAGGGCAACGGGTGGGGTTTGTGGCGATTGGTGACTAAGGGATTTGCCGTGGATTAACGAAAGATTCAGTGCTTCACGAAGAAAGGAGCGGACAAGAAACCCGGGCAAGCGACGCTCGTCGCCAGCTCGGGTTCGTTGGGAGCGATAAAATTTGTTTTTAGCAGAGGAATATCTACTGCGCGTCGGTACATCAGTTCTTCAGTGCGGTAATCGGAACGACATAAACGCCATCGGGTCTCTGGTAAGCGGCATTGGACATGCCACAAATCACGGCGAGGATTGCCGGCGGCTTTCCCTTCGGATCTTTCTCGATGTCGGATCGAATTCCGAGCAAGGACTCGGCCGCAGCGTCAATCTGATTCGCGCCGAGCTTAATTTCGAACGCGCACCAGTTACCATCCGGCATTTCCACTACCGCATCGATTTCCTTGCCGTTATAGTCCTGATAGTGGTAGAGCTGGCCGCCGAAGGATTCCGCGTAGATTCTCAGATCCCGCTCGCAAAGGGATTCGAAGAGGAAGCCCAGCGTCTCCAAATCCTGGATGAGGCTCTCCGGCGTCATCTTCAGGAGTGAGCAGGCGAGAGAAGGATCGGCAAAGTGTCTCTTCACTGCTTGCTTCACCCGAACAGAAGAGCGAACCTTCGTTGCGAACGGCGGCTGATTATCCGTAATGAACAGGCGCTCGAAAATATCCAGATATTCCTTTACCGTCTCCACGTCAATATCTTCATCGTCGATTTCCTTGATATCGTTCTTCAGCGTCTTATTGGTTACTGTTGTGCTCTCGTTCCTGGCCAATGAACGAAGCAGGAGTTTCATCTTCGTGATGTTGCGCTTGATTCCATCCATTCGGTACACATCGTCGTTCACAATGGCATCCAGATATTCGGCTGGGAGTAGCGCTGCCTGATCCAGTGATAAGCCAAGGCTTCCCGGCCAGCCTCCACGAATGATATATGTAATCAGATTTCTCAGATCCACCTCGCCGGTCATCGCCGGCGTGAAATCTCCGTGGCAAAGGGATTCCAGAGACACTGCCCCGGTGGAATCCCCGGATTCATACAGAGACATAGGCCTCATATGCAGCCTCGCAATGCGGCCCGCTCCGCTGTGGATAATTCCTTTATGGTTCGGCGTGGAGGAACCGGTCAGAATAAATTGTCCCTTCTGTGCCGTCTGATCGACTCTGTATCGCACTGCGTCCCAGACAGTCGGAACTTCCTGCCATTCATCAATCAGTCTGGGGGATTCTCCATTCAGAATTAAATCAGGGGACATTTCGGCGAGTTTCTTGTTCTGGAAATTGCCGGCAGGATCTCCCAGGAAGAATTCACTATTGCTGTGGTAAGACGACGTCCACGTCTTACCGCACCATTTGGGACCTTCTATGCACACCGCCCCGAAGGTTCTAAGATATGTCTCGACCTTATCGTCGATAATTCGATGCCTGTATGTTGCCTTATTCATCATTATCACCTCTGGGTATATTATGCCTCAACCCGAGAGATTTAGCAAGTTCAACCCGAGAGATTCGGTAAATCCAATCCGAGAGATTTGGCATGTTCAGTCCGAGAGATTCGGTAAATTCAATCAGACAGATTCGGTAGTTTCAATCCGAGAGATTCGGCGAATTCAATCCGATTAATTCCGGAAAATCAGAATTAGCGCCATTACCGCCAGGCACAGGAATTCGCAGATTATTGCCGTTCCCAACATCAGACGATTGGCTCTTATAATGTCTTCCGATTCAATAGGGCGAATGGGGTCACCCAATGTCGGTTTGTGATGAATCTCACCGAAGTAAGAGGCGTCTCCAGCCAGCTCAATGGATAAGGCTCCCGCACAGACCGCCTCGGTATGGGCCGCATTCGGACTGGCATGCTTGCGCCGGTCACGCCGGAAGATGCGGAGAGCATTGGATGCCGAATAATGGAATGTATCATTCCGGTGATGTTCCTCGTTGTTTTCATCGTTACATTCACCATAGCGTCCAGCAATGTCTTCATCATTACGTTCAGTAGCGCATCCACCGATGCCTTCACCATTACGTCCAGCAACGCGTCCACCGATGCCTTCATTATTACTTTCATCATCGACTCCGTGGCACAACTTCTGCAGGAGCCCCAGGATTCCGGTAGCGGCAATCATCAGGATTCCGCTGATTCGCGCCGGCAGGAAGTTCGCAATGTCGTCCGTCATGGCGGCAGCGCGTCCGAAGTCGATATATTTCTCATTGCGATAAGCTACCATGGAATCCATGGTATTGATGGATTTGTAGATGATGCCCAGGATAGGACCGCCGATAGCGGTATAGAGCATCGGTGCGATAATACCGTCGGATGTGTTCTCCGCGACGGTCTCGACGGCGGCCTTGGTAACACCAATCTCATCAAGCGCAGCGGTATCGCGTCCCACAATCATGGATACCGCATATCTCGCATCATCCAGTGTACTGTTCTCTTCGGTTAGTGCGCGGTAGACGTTCATGGAGGCATCCCGAAGGCTCTTCGTTGCCAGCAGACGGAACGTGATCCACGCTTCCAGAGCGCAGCCCAGAATGGGATGAATGAAATATGCAGCCAGGAGTAACACAGCAGTCGTGGTACCGGAGATGAGAATCACCAGCAACACGAAGAGCCGGCCGAAGCGGCGCTTCGTCCGGCATTGCTCGATGGGGTCTTGGATTGTATTTGCTCTATTCAGGAATCGATTCGTGAGCTTTGCAATCAGGCTTCCAATCCAGCGAACCGGATGCGACCAGTTCTCCGGATCTCCGATGATAAGATCGAGCACGAAGCCCGCTGCAAATGCCATCATGTGATATTTCAAAAGAATAACCTTCTCCATTCTTCATCATATAGTCGAAATAGTTTCCGCCGAAGAGCTCTTGGAGGAGCGTCATCAGCGTGCCGCCGTGGGCGATGAGGGCGATATCTAGGATATCACCATTCTCTGCCTTGGTATGTGAATCATCTTGGGAAGATGAACCACGGTTCTCTTCTTCATACTGGGTAATCTTGCCACCGTGCAAATCATAACAATCATGTCCATCATCGCCTGAGTTTGAGAACTGGGATGTTACAGAAACAGCATCCGTTGCAATCTCTTCCATCATTCTCCGGAACCCCCGCATCACCCGGGATTTCACCTCCGCCCGGCTCTCGCCGCCGGGGAAAGGCAGCTCTCCCATGCTGTCAATCCACGCCTGGTAATCTTCATTTCCGTCCAGTTCCCGGTGATTCTTCCCCTCGAAATCACCGAAATCCGTCTCGCGGAACTCTTCGATGATGTGAAGTGGGTGTCTCGCATCGGGTTCTGTCTGGTCCGCCAGTTCCGACGAAATTTGTTCTTCGTAAGACTTCATTCGATTGATGCGAAATACGTGCCCCGCACCGGATTCCGTCTGACCGATTGGTTCCGAAGAGATTCGCCCCTCGGAAGACGCCATTCGATTAAACCGTTCCGGGCAGCTCCATTCCTCATTGAATCCGGCGGGATCAGCCCATTCCGGATAGATGAGCGCCGCCGTCTCCCGGCACCTTCTCATTGGGCTGGTGAAGACAAGGTCCACCGGCGGATACTGATGCCGAAGGATATCCTCCCGGCCTGCAGCCGAAAGTGCTTCATCCGTTCGGCCGATATACCGGCCTTCCAGGTTACCCGGCGTCACGCCGTGGCGGATGAGGAAAATGCGGTATGTCATGGACGCCATGCTATTTGACATCCTTCTTAATAACTTCCGGGATGCCGCAGAATATCCGCAGGACCTCGTTGGCCTCTGCAGCAACCGCAATCAGGATATGCCCGACAACTTCGCGCCACTCCCTTTCATCCGGGTCAATCGGCACAATACCGTTACCCAGCTCATCGCAGAGGAATACCACCTCGAAAGGCTGTCTTCCCAGCCGAAGAATTTCCTCGCGAATTTCCTCTTCCGCGCGGCCGTCTTCCAGCTCCTTCCGGATGATTCGGTGGAGGTGGTTCACCAGGATGCCGTGATTCGCGGCCTTCGCGGATTCGGAGTGGGCTACAGCTTTACCGATCTCTTCACCGGGTTCTTCGATAGGATTTTCGATAGGACCGGCTCCCCAGTTCATGATGCCCACGCCGAGATCGTAATTCTTCTCGTCCAGGAATGCATAGCCGGGGAAGCGGGCTTGAGCATATTTATTTTTACCCTGGGCGTATCCGCCGATAAATAATTTCATCTTCTGTCCTCCTAATTCAGTCCGAGCAAAGTGGTAACGGCCAGTGTGATTGTCATTGCGAGTTCGGTGACGCACAGGTACCAGCCCGCGAGGTCGCCGGTGACGCCGCCGAAATAACGGTAGGCGAAGGCGCGGTAGGCGGCCAGGCTCGCCAGGGAGACGAGCAGCAGCGCGGCTGCCGGGCGCGGAGCCAGCGCGAACATGCCGGCGGCAACAGCGAGTGCCTGAATAATGAGCGCAATCCGGACGATTCTCGGTGCCGCGGTCTTGACCTCCGTTGCCAGAAGGCCGCCCTGGCGGGCGGGCGCCAGCGTCACTACGGCGATGCCGCTGAGGCAGCGGGACAGGAAGAACGTGCCGATCCAGAGGATGAGGGCATTTCCGTCCAGCAGAAAGAGCGCAGCGGCGTAGAGCAGACCAAGTTCGGCGAGCCGGATGACGGCAAAAGCGCCGATGTGGGGGTCTTTGAGGATGTCTAGGCGCTCCGGGCGGGTTCGCCAGGATGACATTGCGTCGGAGGTGTCCATGTAACCGTCCACGTGGAAGCCGCCTGTGATTAGCAGCGGGATGGCCATAGCGATGAGCACTTGCGGAATGCGGTCCAGGGTGCAGGTGTCACAAATTATAAGCCACAGGTATTCCATCAGACCGATGGCCGCGCCGACCCACGGGAAGAAGCACAGGTGGTATTCCATGTCGCGGGAGCCCCATTCGAAGCGAGGCATCGGGATGCGCGAGTACATGGAGAAGGCCACGCTGATGGAGCGAAGGATTCGAATTAGCATAGATACGGCTCCTTCTGCTCGGCCTCGCTGATGGCGGAGTGGAATCCGCTGTCGCGGCCGGAGTCGCTATCGACTTCAATGTCGCCGGCACCGCAGACGGATCCGCTGTCGGCCTTACCACCGGTGGCTCTGCCTTTATGGATAATCGGGATGCCCACCACCACCTCGATGACCTCGTCTGCGCGCGCGGCCAGCGCTTCATTGACGTTCCCCAGCACCTTGAGGTACTCCCGAAGCTCCGGCACCGTCGCCACGCCGTCCTCGAAAACATTGTTCGTCACAACAATCAGGTTATCCACAATCTCCGCGACCTCCAGAACGCCCTCCACAATGGCGTTCGCGCAATCCATCCAGTCCCGGGCCGACCCGCTGTCCTCGTCATCGTGCTCGCTGTACATCTCATTCGCCACCAGATTGGACATACACTCGAGCAGCACCACCGAATCGTAATCGTTAATCTGTCCGGTCAGCTCCTCGATATGGCGCGGCTGCTCGATGGTCATCCAATTCGCGCCTCCGCGGTTGGCGTTCTCGCGGCGCTCCCGGTGCCTCGACACCCGGCGCCTTGATTCCCGGTCCATCGCCTCCATCGTGGCCGCGTAATACGCGTTCCGGTTCCCCATCGCCAGCGCGCGGCGCTCCGCGTATTCCGACTTCCCGCTGCAGCTGCCGCCTTCAATCAGCACTATCATCTACTCCACCTCTTCGTATCTCGTGTACTCCGCAATACCGTACCCGTCGAACCGCTCGGCCTCCCGATAGACGCGGTCCACGGCCCGCAGCACCGACATCATCAGCGCCGCGCCGGCCCCTTCCCCGGTTGCCATCGCCCCGTCGATGACGGGTTCCAGCCGAAGCGCCGCCGCCAGCCTCTCCGCCGCCGGCTCCCGGCTCATATGCGACGGAATCAGGTACTCCCGGCATCCCGGCGCCAGCCGCTCCGCCGCCAGCGCGGAGACCATGCTGAGCACGCCGTCCAGAATCACCGGAATTCCGCAGCACGCACTTCCGATAATGATGCCGGACATCGCCGCGAGCTCCAGTCCGCCATACCGGCCAAAAATAAATTCCGTACCCCCGACAACTTCCGACTCCGCCAGCGCCTGCCGCACCACCTCGAGCTTCCGCTGCATGCCGGCGGCATCCAGTCCGGCTCCGCGCCCGGTAACCTCCTCTGCCGTAAGGCCCAGCATCTTGCCGCTCAGCACCGCTGCCGAGGTGGTGTTCCCGATGCCCATCTCGCCGATACCCAGCAGCGTGATTCCGTCCATCCGGCTCTCTTCCGCCAGATTCATACCGACCTGAAGCGCCTGCCGAAGTTCCTGCTTCGTCATCGCCGATTCCCGAAGGAAATTCTTCGTGCCGTTGGCCACCCGGCGGTATTCCGTTCCCGGCACCGGTCCCGGCTGGTTGATGCCCACATCGATGGCGCGAATCTCCGCACCGGCAGCTTTCGCCAGAATACCGGCGGTACTGACACCCTTCCCGATATTCTCTGCGCAGACCGCGGTAACATTCTGCGGTGATTGGCTA
>CAVGMK010000044.1:0-8521 GCA_963630135.1 Oscillospiraceae bacterium | reverse complement strand
GGGGTGGACAGCATCTTAGTGGGCTGGAGTCATGCCATCGATGAGGCGGATATGGCGGCGATGGGCTTCCGGCCAACCTACCGAGTGAAGACACCGTCGGAGGTGCTGGAGCTGGTATAGCGCACTCAGACAGATGTCGCCGGCATCGCTACCCGAAGGAAATCAGGTACCGTGATGCCGGAAGAAGAATTGCGGAGGGGCCATGCTGAGAATATATCAGAGTCGGGAGAATATCGACAAAGAGCAATTTATTTATGAACAGGTGAAGGGTGAACCGGAAGCACTGATTATTGTACCGGATCAATACACCCTGGTGGCAGAAGAGCAGGCGATGAAGTATTTGCACACCGCCTGCCTTCTTCACGTGGAGATTCTCAGCATGAACCGACTGGGGCTCAAGATGCTGGAGGAGCAGGGCACCGAGAACGTGCAGATGCTCGACCAGTATGAGCGCTTCATGATTCTCGGCCGCATCATCCGGGGACGGAAGGATCAGCTGGATGTGTTCCGGCTGCCGTCGAACAAGAATGGATTCGTGGACATGGTCAGCGACTTCATCTCAGATTTCAAGCAGCAGGAGTGTACGCTGGAAGAACTTCGCCAGATGGCGGAGGATCCGGAGGCAGACCCGCTTTTCCGGAAGAAAATCATGGAGCTGGCCGGCATCCTGGAGGAATACCAGTCCCTCGTGGAGGGCAAATACAAGGACGTAGCGGATTACGCCGACATGTATACGGATGCGATGCGGAAGTCTCAGAAGCTCCGGAATCAGTCCGTGTGGATCTACGGCTACGACAGCATGCCGCCCAAATTCGTGGAATCCGTCATGGCGATTGCCTCCGTGGCGAAAGACGTCTCCGTCATGGTGAACGCCTCGGATTTCGGCCTGGATCAGGTCGTTGTGCACGCGCTGACGCGCGCTGCAGAGGGGGCGGGACTTGCTTTTGACAGCGAATGGCTGACGGCACCGGTGGCCGAGCGGTCGGAGACGATTCGGCGGATTGAAGCGGGGCTTTTCGACGAGCGGAGGACCGAGACGAACGAGGACTTCGAGCCGAAGGGACTGACGGTGGTGGAATGCGCCACGATGTACAATGAGGCGGAGAGCGCGGCAGTGTACATCTACGAGCTGATGCGCCGCGGGTACCGGATGAAGGACATCGCGATTATCTGCAATGACCGTGACGCGATGCAGCCGATTGTGGAGCGGACGTTCCGCGAGTACGGGCTGCCGCTGTTCCGCGACGAGCGGCGGATGGTGCGGGATTCGCAGGCGGTGGGGTTCGTGATGAACCTCCTGGACATCTGCAGCAACGGATACCGCACGGGGCAGGTGCTGGCGGTGCTCAAGAGCGAGCTGACCGGGACGCCGCGGGAGGACATCTGGAACCTCGAGAATTACGCGCGAATCTACGGCATCAAAGGGAACATGTGGAAGAAGCCGCTTTCCTACGGCTCGTTCGAATATTCGGAGGAGGAGTTCGCGAAGCTGGAGGAGACTCGCGCCGGACTCGTCGCACGCATCGACCGGCTGACGGAGCTGGCGGAGAATTCGAAGACTGTACTGGAATTTATCCAGGCTCTCACGCATTATCTGGATGACACCTGGAACCTGCAGGGTCAGATTCAGGAAATTCAGGCGAAGCAGACAGCGGATGGCATGCTGGATGAGGCTCAATGGACGGCGCAATGTTACAACGAGATCATCCGCGTGCTGGATTGCGTCCGCGACATCCTGGGCGACGACGAATTCAGCATTCAGGAGTTCAGCGAGCTCTATTCCGTGGGCATTCTTCATGCGGAGGTGGGCATGATTCCGCCGACCAACGACGGGCTGTCCATCGGCACCATGATTCGGAGCCGGACCGCGCCGCCGAAGGTGGTAGTTGTGCTCTCGGCGAATGAGGGAACGCTGCCGGCCGAACCGAGTACGGAAGGCTTGTTCTCTGTGGATGAAAAAAATATTTTCCAGAGCCGCCAGTTTCCGCTGGGGCATCTGGACGATCTGCAGCAGCTGGAGCAGAATGCCGCGATGTATCGGATGGTGTCGCGGGCTTCGGATGAGCTGTACGTCAGCTACTCGCTGGCGGACGGTGAGGGCAGCGACAAGAAACCGTCGGTTCTGGTGGAATCACTTCGGAATCTCTTCCCGCGCCTGCAGGTGCAGCATGATGTGCTGAGCAAGGGCTTCGGCGTGAGCCTGATTCAGAGCCCGCGGGAATCGATTCGCCACATGATGAACCATTACAAAGAGCGGCCGGTGGACCAGATGGCCGAGATGGTGGGCGCGGCGGAGAATGGCGTAGCCGAAAGCACGGCTGTAGGCCTGGCTCCCGAGAAACATCTGGCTATATGTCCAGCTGCAGAGGGCGAGGCCGCCGGCGCAAACGGCAATAATGCAAGCAGTAGCAAACCGAGCGATAATAGTGCGATGAGCTTCGCTCCGGCAAATGAAGACGACTACCTGGCCGAGGGAATCCTGCGCTGGTACGAGAAGAACGATCCGGTTCGCCTGCGGGAACTGACCCAGGCGGGACTGAACGAGAACGAAGTGGCCGCACTGTCTCGAAATACGGCCGGTCGGCTGTATGGGAAGGACGGAGAATTTTCTTTTAGCGCCTCCAGACTGGAGGGCTTCAACCACTGCCCGTTCAAGCACTACGTCAATTACGGCCTTCGGGCAGACGAGCAACGTGAATATACCGGCGACAGTCGGGGCATCGGCGATGTGTATCACGAGTGCATGATGCGAATCTCGCGGCGGCTGGTGAAGGACGGAATCCTGGAAACGGGCGATGCCAGCACGAATAACGGAACCATCTCTGACAGCCGCGCGCTGCTCTCGGACAGCCAGCTGGCGCAGATGATTGACGAAGAGCTGACGGCAATCTCGAGCAGCTATCAGGGCGGCCTTTTCCTGATGAACGGGCGGGAGAAATACCACATGCACCGCATCCGCCGCATCTGCCTAGGCGCCGTGCGGTCGCTGGCGGACCAGCTTGCCACGGGTAAGATTGAAATCGCGTTCTTCGAGGAACGCTTCGGCCGGGGCTGTCGCTTCCAGCCGATTGAATATACACTGCACGGACAGAAGGTCTACATCGAGGGCAAGATTGACCGCGTCGATGTGATGAAAGGCGGCGACATTCGTATTGTGGATTACAAGACGGGAAGCGACAAGCTCGACCTGGACAAGATGCGGGATGGTTACAAGATGCAGCTGATGGTCTACCTGGACGGCGCCAGCGGTCGGGACAAGGAGCCGGTGGGCATGTTCTATTTCAACATCGCCGAGCAGGAGGTAGGAGCGAAGGACATCTCAGCCGAGAAGCTTCCGGCGAAGCTGGCCGCCGAGCTGGCGAAGAGCTACAAGCTGAACGGCGCCGTGATGGATGAACCGGCGGTGCTGGCAGGAATGCCGGTGGAACAGCTGGGCAGCTCGACGATGCTGAGCCGGGAGGACTTCCATGAGCTACGTGACGTGGTGCACAAGAAGATCGAGAGCATCAGCGATGATATTGTCGAGGGCAAGATCGATATTTTCCCGGCGAAGGAGAATTCTTCCTCCGGCCCGTCGGCCTGCACGTATTGCAATTACAAGGCTATCTGCCGCTTCGACCTCTCCTACCGGAACAACAACTACCGCGTGCTGAAGAAGACGGCGAAGAGTAAGTAGGAATCTCCGTCGCCATCGAAATGCTTGCATTCCCCGCGCTTCGCGAATCTCCGTAGCCATCGACTCCATGCGCTTCGCGAATCTCCGCAAGCCGTAAGGAATCCGGCTCCGGCGAACCAAGCTGCAGCAAACCCAGATAAGCAAGCAAACAACCAAGACTCAATAAGCAAAGATTAGAAACAGCAAAGATTAGAAAGACACGTAACATCCATGAACCTGGCCATACAATCCATCGGGAGCAGCAGCTCCGGCAACTCGTATTTAATAACGGACGGAACGACACACCTCCTTCTGGACGTGGGTCTCAGCGGCAAGAAGATCCGCGAAGCCCTGGCCATGGATGGCATATCCGAGGACAGCATTCAGGGCATCCTGGTCACCCACGAGCACATCGACCACGTGAAGAGTATTCGCATGATGTCCCGCATCTGCGGGAACGCGGAGGTCATCGCCTCCCGCGGCACTGCGCAGAACTGCGAGAACTTCCAGTATGTGCCGAAGGATCGCCTGACCTATTTCGCCTCCCAGAGCCAGAAGCAGATTGGCGACATCACGGTTCGATCCTTCGCACTCTCCCATGACGCGGCGGAGCCCATCGGCTTCTCCTTCTGCAAAGGCGACACCCGCATTGCCGTGGTCACCGACACCGGCGTGGTTACCGATGAGATCTACGAGGAGATTCGCACCGCTGACGTCCTCGTGATGGAGGCGAACCACGAGGTCGAGATGCTCCAGATGGGCCCGTACCCTTACAGCGTCAAGCGCCGCATCCTGAGCGACGTGGGCCACCTGTCCAATGTGGCCTGCGGCGAGACCCTGAGCCGGATGCTCGCGGACCGCGGGAGCCTGAATCCGCGGCTCCACCCCTGCCGGGACGGGGAACTGGTCCTGCCGAAGATACTTTTAGCCCATCTCAGCACCACCAACAACACGCCGTACAACGCCGCCCTGACGGTGCAGGACGTGCTCGACCAGAACGACTACCACCGCAACGTCAACTTCCGCCTGGACATCGCGGCCAAAGCCAAGACCGGCGAACTCATCGGATACTAGGAAAATGCTATGAATGTCAACATTATTTGTATTGGGAAGCTAAAAGAAAAATACTGGCAGGCCGCCGTGGCCGAGTACAGCAAGCGAATCGGCGGGTACGCACGCATCAATATCATCGAGCTCAAGGAAGCGAAGCTGCCGAAGAATGCGTCGGCGGCGGATGAGCTGCAGGTGATGGAAAAGGAGGGCGAGAGCATTCTGGCGAAGATTGCGGATGGCGATTACGTCATCGCCATGGAAGTTGAAGGGAAGATGCTGGACTCCGTGGAGCTGTCGCGGCACCTGATGCGGACCTTCGACGGTGGACATTCCACCGTGGATTTCATTATCGGCGGGAGCCTGGGGCTCTCGGAGGCGGTGAAGCGGCGGGCGGATTTCGGGCTGTCCTTCAGCCGCATGACGTTCCCGCACCAGATGGCGCGGGTGCTGCTCCTAGAGCAGATCTACCGGAGCTTCAAGATCGCGAACAACGAGACCTATCACAAATAGGGAAATGAGAGATTTGTTCTCGAAAGAAACCCGTCGGAATTGTTCCGAGCCTTCAGGTCTACCGATAACAACCAAGGGACTTGAAACCCCGGATGGGGGATAAACAGAATTGGCGCCTGCGCGAAATTCTTCAGTGACTAGTGGTGAGAGCCATTGCGTACAGGAAGGAAGCCGCGCAGGCGCTTTTTTATTTGTGTATAATCGCTCGCGCACACCCCTTTGCTTCATTTCTCGGCTAATCTTGCACCTGAATAAATACAGCAAGAACTGCGGAGGAAAGTGCGCGAGCTCATGCGGTTCCTCGGATGACATCGGACGAACGCATACGAACACATACGAACGCATACGAACACATACGACGCAATCGCCATCTTGTACGGATTTTCGGACGTTAGTCTACTCGAACTTTTTGCGCTCCATCCCTTGACATTGGTAAGTTCATCGCTATAATAGGAATGTAGTTAGTTAAATGCAACTAATAGATGTAATATTTCTCTAACAAATATTTAATGGGTCTAACCAACTAAGTTCTATGCACGTTATAGGCACGTTATGTGTAAGAGAGCATGAATGCGAACGTCGATACGTAGGGCGTTTACACGGTTCACTGCATGGTACGAATGGGTGTTTGGACTCATAACAGAGCAGGAGGTGTACATATGCCAATTACAATGGCTAAGACCGGAGATGTTGTGCACATCATCCGTATCACCGGAGATGATGCCATTCGCACGCACCTGGCAGAGCTGGGCTTCGCTATCGGAACGGAAGTCATGGTCGTCAAAGCGGTTAAGGGAGGCCTTATTCTGCAGGTTCACGGCGCGAGACTTGCGCTGGACGACAGCATGGCGAAGCGGCTGCTTGTCGAGTTCTAGGAAGCGGCGGGATCTGGGCCACAACTAATTATCAGTCATTACAACAGAATTATTATTAGGAGGTAGACATGGAGACATTGAACAATCTTGCTGTTGGTGAATCCGCTGTGGTAAAGAAAGTCGGCGGCGTAGGACAGACAAGAAGACGCATTATGGACATGGGCCTGACGAAGGGCGTTGAGGTATATGTTCGTAAAGTGGCACCGCTGGGAGATCCGATGGAGCTGACCGTAAGAGGCTATGAGCTCTCGGTAAGAAAAGGCGATGCAGAGCTGATTGAGATCGAGAAGAAGTAGTCGAAGCCGAATTTTATTTTTGACCGATAGAGATTTATTACAGAGACGGAACGAAGAAAGGAGTATTTCGTGGCTATTAAGATTGCATTAGCGGGCAACCCGAATTGCGGTAAGACAACGCTGTTCAATGCGCTGACCGGAAGCAACCAGTACGTAGGTAACTGGCCTGGTGTAACCGTTGAGAAGAAGGACGGTAGGCTTAAGACAGACAAAGACATTATCATTCAGGACCTTCCGGGTATCTATTCCCTGTCCCCTTACACACTGGAGGAAGTGGTAACGAGACAGTATCTGGTTACGGAGAGACCGGATGCCATCATCAACATCCTGGACGCAACCAACCTGGAGCGTAACCTGTATCTGACCACGCAGCTGCTGGAGCTGCACATCCCGACCATCATCGCGCTCAACATGATGGACGTTATCACCAAGAACGGAGACAAGATTGACGTCACAGAGCTGAGCAAGGAGCTGGGATGCCCGATTGTTCCAATCAGTGCGCTGAAGGGCGAGGGCAGCGATGAGCTGATTGCCAAGGCAGTCGAGATTGCTCAGCAGAGAACCATGGGTGACACACCGCACGTATATTCCGGCAGTGTGGAGCACGCCATCGCTCACATCGAAGAATCCATCGAAGACAAGGTGTCCGCAGACAACCTGAGATGGTATTCTGTTAAGGTCTTCGAGAGAGACGAGAAGGTCATGGAGGAGATGAACTTCGATGCCGCTACCTTGGAAGAGATTAACGGACATATCGCCGACTGCGAGAGAGAGATGGATGACGATGCCGAGAGTATCATCATCAATCAGAGATATGAATACATCAACGAAGTAGTACCGAAGGCCATCGAGAGAACCAAGGCACATGAGAAGCTGACGCTCTCCGATAAAATTGACCGTGTCGTTACCAACCGGATTCTGGCACTGCCGATTTTCGCCGTGGTAATGTTCCTGGTATACTACATTTCCGTTACATGGCTGGGAACCATCGTTACCGACTGGACCAACGACGTATTCGTTGCCGGCATCCAGGATTGGGTATCCGGCGCACTGGCAGGCGCAGGCGCTTCCGATTGGGTAATCTCCCTGGTATCCGACGGTATCATCGGCGGTATCGGCGCTCCGGTTGGATTCGCTCCGCAGATGGCAATCGTATTCTTCTTCCTGGCAATCCTGGAAGACTGCGGATACATGGCCAGAGTTGCCTTCATCATGGATAGAATTTTCCGTCGTTTCGGACTGTCCGGAAAGAGCTTCATTCCTTTCCTGATTTCCTCCGGCTGCGGCGTTCCGGGAATCATGGCTACCCGTACGATTGAGAACGAGAAAGACCGTCGTATGACCATGATGACCACCACTACCATTCCTTGCGGCGCAAAGCTGCCGGTAATCGCTACCATCGCCGGCTACATCACCGGTGGCGTATGGTGGATGGCTCCGGCAATGTACTTCATGGGAATCGGCCTGGTTATCGTATATTGCATCATCCTGAAGAAGACCAAGATGTTCGCCGGAGACCCGGCTCCGTTCGTTATGGAGCTGCCGGCATACCACGCACCGTCCGCAAAGGGCGTACTCCTGAGCGTATGGGAGAGAGTCTGGGCGTTCCTGAAGAAAGCCGGAACCATCCTGTTCCTCTGCTGCGTCGTAATGTGGTTCCTCGGATCCTTCGGATTCCACAACGGAAGCTTCGGCATGGTGGAATCGGAAGAGTGCCTGCTGGCTACTATCGGCGGCGCTATTGCATGGATTTTCGCTCCGCTTGGATTCGGAACATGGCAGGCCGTTGCATCTTCCCTGTCCGGATTCGTGGCGAAGGAAGGTATCGTATCCACAATGGGCGTACTCTCCGGCCTCGGCGAGATCGAAGAGTATTCCGCAAGCATGCGTGCCCAGTTCGACGCGTTCTTCCCGAGCATGCTGGCTGCATTCTCGTTCATGGTATTCAACCTGTTCGACTCCCCTTGCCTGGCAGCACTGTCTACCTCCGCGAAGGAGCTGCATAACCGCAAGTTCTTCTGGTACTCCGTACTGTTCCAGAACGTATCCGCTTACTGCGTTGCACTGATTGTATATCAGATTGGCGGACTGATTCTGGGCGAGGTATCTTTCGGAATCGCCAGCGTATTCGC
>CAVGMK010000043.1:0-2907 GCA_963630135.1 Oscillospiraceae bacterium | reverse complement strand
ACAAGGTCAGCGTGAACTCCGGAGCCATCCGGAATCCGGAGCTGATTACGGAGGCTTCCCGGAAATACGGCGACCAGTGCGTCGTGCTGTCCGTGGATGTTGCCCGGGTGGATGGTGTATTCCATGTCTTCGCGAAGGGCGGCCGGGAGGATACCGGCATGGAAGCCATCCAGTGGATTAAAGATGGCGTTGCGCGGGGTGCCGGCGAGGTGGTGGTCAATTCCATCGACACCGACGGCGTCAAGAAGGGCTTCGATATCGAGATGCTGAAGGCCGTCTGCGATGCGGTCTCCGTACCGGTCATCGCCTCCGGTGGTGCCGGCTGCGAGCAGGATTTCATCACGCTGTTCGACGAAGTGCCGACGGTCAGTGCGGGACTGGCTGCATCCATCTTCCACTTCGGCGAAGTGGATATGGGACATCTCAAGAAGACGCTGGACGCACATGGCGTTAATGTGCGGCTATAATGACGAGAAGGCGATGAGAGATTGATAGTAGATGCAGATGCATGAAAATGGTGTTTCTACGAGTTGGTACGTTGGTACGTGCATAAGCATATAGAATTCATGTATACAAGCTACACATGCCACACATGAATTGCCAACGATGCAGAATCCATGAATCAAGCGTGGCGTGGCGCGATTCGCGTCCATTGAAGCAGACGTGGACAATGAGATGTACGTGAACGAAGTAAATGGAGAAGGGCGCGATGTGGAAGTCGAATCGCATTCGTGGGACGGAAGATATAGGAGATAGGAGAAATTATGTTAGATATCAATGAAATCAAATTCGATGAGAAAGGCCTCGTTCCGGCGGTCGTCATCGAGGCGGGAACGCACCAGCTGCTGATGGTCGCTTATATGAACAAGGAGAGCCTGAAGATCTCCATGGAGACCGGCAAGACCTGCTTCTGGAGCCGTTCGAGACAGGAGCTCTGGACCAAAGGCGAGACCAGCGGCAACTACCAGCACATCGTCAGCATCACCGCAGACTGTGACTGCGATACGCTGGAGGTCATTGTCGAGAAGGATGGTCCGGCCTGCCACACCGGCGCGGAATCCTGCTTCTTCAACCCGGTCTACCAGAGCGAGACGCTGTCGGATTTCACCCTGGACGGCCTGATGGAGCTGATCCGCGGCCGTAAGGAGAATCCGAAGGAAGGCTCCTACACCAGCTATCTGTTCGAGAAGGGCCTTGACAAGATTCTGAAGAAGGTCGGCGAGGAGTCCACCGAAGTCATCATCGCGGCCAAAGACGACGAGCCGAAAGAAGTCATCTACGAGGTCTCCGACCTGGTGTACCACGTGATGGTCATGATGATTGAACAGGGAATTTCCTTAGAGGATATCCGCAAGGAATTGGCCTCCCGTCATGTCATTGACCACAAGGTGAAGCAAGAGAAAAGCGTGGCAAATTAGAATGGAGTGGCGTAGAAATTATCACACCCATTCGGTGTATTGCGATGGGTCGAACACCCTCGAAGAGATGGTGCAGGAAGCGCTAAAAAAAGATTTCATTGCCCTGGGTTTCTCCGGCCATGCGTACACGTCGTTCGACACCAGCTATTGCATGGATCATCCGGCGTTCGAGAAATATTGCCGGGAGGTTCGCGCACTGCAGGCGGAGCATGCGGACAGACTGGAAATCCTTCTGGGCCTGGAATACGACTTCTATTCCGAAGAGGATTGCTCGGAACTCGATTACCGAATCGGCTCGGTGCATTACGTGTACCGGAACGGAAAATATTATCCGGTGGACGAAAGTCCGGAGAAGACGAAGCAGGCCATCGACGCCTTCGGCGGCGACCCGTATACCTATGCGGAGGCGTACTTCGATACGGTGGCGCAGGTGACAGCGAAGACGGGCTGCGATATCATCGGTCATTTCGACCTGATTAAGAAATTCAACCGAAACGGCGTGGTGCTGGTGGACGAGAACCATCCGCGCTACATCGCCGCGTGGAAGAAAGCCGTGAAGCAGCTGATTCCCTACGGCAAACCCTTCGAAATCAACACATCCACCATGGCTTGGCGAACCGACGAATTCTATCCGTCCCGAGCCATCCTGGAGGAAATCCACGCCCAGGGCGGCTGCATCACCATCTCGGGGGATGTGCATCAGAAAGAGAACCTGGACCGGGGCTTCCGGCAGGCAATGGCACTGGCGGATGAAATCGGATTCGAGTCGCTGACGGCACTGCATGCGGAAGGTGCGGTGGAGATTCCGATTCGGGGATAGCAGAATAAATGATTGCGTAGGAGAGGATGGATGTTCGTCCTCTCCTATTTGTCGAGACGTTTATCGAAAAAAACTTGTTGAACAGTACAAAATATTCTGATAGTATTTTGTACTGAAAAAGTGGTACTAGATTTTGAATGTAAGGGTAAGTCTAAATTAATTATGAGTAGTCAAACAAACACGAAGAGAACCGGCGTCAGTTCCGTGAACCGGGCGCTGGACATTATGGAACTTCTTTGCAGAGAAGAACGGTTGATGGGCATCAATGAGATTGCACATGCGCTGGGCGATTATCCTAGTACAATACACCGTTCGATTTCGACGCTGAACGAACGGGGCTATGTGTATCAGGATGCGGATAGTCTGAAATATGGTCTCAGCTATAAGCTGTGCATGCTGGGAAAGAGTGTCAGTGAGAATTCATCTCTGGTACAGATGTCGAAACCGCATGCCGTAGAAATCGCGAACGAATTCAAGGAAACCGTGAATGTCTCTGTTCGGGAGCATTTGGATAGAACGAATTATTCGGCAATTACGATTTTCCAGGCATGTGGCGGAAAACGGAGACTCAGCGTATCAGAGACGCTGGGAAGCCCATATGATTGCTATTATTCCGGCGGTGGTAAAGCACTCCTTGCTTTCTCCGATGATTATGACGAGAACGTGATG
>CAVGMK010000042.1:0-6039 GCA_963630135.1 Oscillospiraceae bacterium | reverse complement strand
TGGCTGACCGCCGGAATCATCGGTGAGGACCCGGTCTGGGTGACCGGCCTGAATCCGGACTCGGCGCAAGGCGACCGAGCGATAGTGAACTTCATCCGGCAGTTCGGCGGACGAATTGAGACAGAGGGGAATACCGTAACGGCGTATCCTTCCCAGTCCCATCTTCACGGAACCGAAATCGACGCCGCGCAGATTCCGGACATGGTACCGGCGCTTGCGCTGATAGCGACGCAGGCTGAGGGCGTGACGGAAATTACCCATGCGGAACGCCTTCGCCTCAAGGAGAGCGACCGGCTGAAGTCGGTGACGCAGGTGCTTCAGACACTGGGTGCGGAGATAGAAGAGCTTCCGGACGGACTGCGAATTAGCGGTAAGACAAGACTCTGCGGCGGCAAGGTAAGCGGCTTCGGGGATCACCGCATTGTCATGATGGCCGCCATCGCATCGCTGGCCGCGAAGGGCTGCGTAGTGATAGAGGGAGCAGAGTCGGTGAACAAATCCTACCCAACTTTTTTTACCCTCATGGAAGAGAACGAAATGAACCAGAATATGGAGAGGAGATAACGAAAATGGCGAATTTACAGGAATGCAGAGTGAAAATTGATGAGATTGACAAGGTGCTCATCCAGAAGGTGGATGAGCGGATGCGCGTGGTGGAGGAAATTGCGAAATACAAGCAGGAGAACGGCATGCGCATCGTGGATCCGCTGCGCGAGCGGGCGCTGATGGAGCAGATTACCGATGATTCTGCAGAGGATATGGCCTACTATAACCGGATGCTCTTCAGCCTGCTGATGGAGATGAGTGCCGATCACCAGAGACAGGTGACCCATTCGGAGTCGCAGATTGTGAAGGCCATTCGCGTAGCGCTTCGGGATACGCCGCAGACGTTCCCGGAGGCGGCGATCGTTGCATGCCAGGGCGTGCAGGGCGCTTATTCGCAGGAGGCTTGCGACAAGTTCTTCAAGATGCCGAAAATCATCTACACGAAGAATTTCAAGGGCGTGTTCGCCGCCATCGATCAGGGTCTCTGCCGCTATGGCGTGCTGCCGATTGAGAACAGCACCGCCGGCTCGGTGAACCAGGTGTATGACCTGATGAAGGAATACGATTTCCACATCGTGAAGAGCCTGCGCATCAAGGTGGAGCACTGCCTCCTGGTGAACCACGGCGTGCACAAGTCGGACATCAAGGAAATCGTCTCCCACGAGCAGGCGCTGTCCCAGTGCGATGAGTACCTGAGACGGGAATTCCCGGATGCGAAAATCACCGTCTACGAGAACACCGCCGCCGCCGCGAAATACGTGTCCGAGTCGGGCCGGAGAGACGTGGCCGCCCTTGGCAGCGAGGTGAACGGCAGCTATTATTCCCTTGACTGCCTGGAACGTTCGGTGCAGGACAACGATAGCAACTACACCCGTTTCATCTGCCTGACCAAGAAGCTCGAAATCTACCCGGGCGCGAACAAGACCAGCTTCATGTGCGTGACAGACCACACTCCAGGCTCCCTGTACAAGGTGCTGTCCGCCATCAACGCCTGTGGCATCAACCTGACGAAGCTCGAATCCCGTCCGATTCCGGGTAGCGATTTCGACTTCAGCTTCTATTTCGATTTCGAGGAATCCGTGTACGCGGAGCAGTTCATGCGCCTGATGAACCACCTTGAAGGTGTGTGCAAGGAGTTCCGCTATTTTGGCAGCTACATCGAGCTGTAGAATCTTTGGCCAAAAATAACCGGAGCCGGGCCCTTCTGATATACTTCCTATAGGTGAGACAGTGAAGGAGCAGATCACTGTTCATCCTGTAGGGAGAGTATCACTTCCGGGGCCCGGCTCCTTTTCGTTGTGCTAGACAAACCGAGGGTGCTGATTTATAATAATGCCGGATTTGTCGAATGGTGGACGTGAGTCCAGAATTTATTTCCGGGCGGTAGCAGAACCGGAACAGGAAGGTGACATGGGCGTATTAGAGAATTTACATACAGGGCTGGAGAATGGAAGGAAGCGGGCGGAGGAACCGACCGATGTGCGGTTTCGCCTCTCGGAGCTTCATCATACGTCTTATGATCTCTATGATGAGACGGACCCGAATTCCGCCGGAATCGTGGATATCGGGACGCCTTTCGACTCTCTGATATCCCATTTCACAACGGATGCAAGTGGCACACCGGACGAAACTGCCACGAACCCAGCCCCTCTGCCAACCAACACCTTAACCCTCGGCGACAACCTTGCCTACATGAAGTGGCTTCTGGCGAACGGATACGAGGGGCAGTTCCGGGTCATCTATATTGATCCACCTTTTTTTACCAAGGGTACATATGATGCCACCATCACCCTTCGTTCGGAGGACGGCAAGAGCCACAAGATCAGGCACCTGGCGTACGACGACACCTTCGACCGCAGCCTGGAATGCTATGCGGAGAACATGACCGCAAGACTGATTCTGATGAAGCAGCTCCTGGCGGACGACGGCCTGATCTGGGTGCATCTCGACTGGCATTCCTGTAGCTACGTCAAAATCCTGATGGACGAGATTTTTGGCGCAAAGAATTTCCAGAACGAGATTATCTGGCAATACAAATCCGGTGGAAGCGGCACGAAGCACTTCGCCCGGAAGCACGATACCATCCTCGTATACAGCAAGACCGCGAATTTCCGGCTCCATGTGCCGAAGGAGAAATCCTACAATCGCGATTTCAAGCCGTATCGTTTCAAGGGCGTGACGGAATACCAAGATGAAATCGGCTGGTACACGATGGTGAACATGAAAGATATCTGGCCGATTGACATGGTGGGCCGGACCTCGAAAGAGCGCAACGGCTACGCGACGCAGAAGCCGCTGGAGCTGATGCGCCGAATCATCACTTCTTCGACGGAAGAGGGGGACCTCTGCGGCGACTTCTTCTGCGGGTCGGGGAGTTTCCTGGAAGCGGCGAACGAGCTGAACCGCCGCTGGATTGGCTGTGATTCGGAAGCCCTAGCGGTATCCACTACGCGGCGGCGGATGGACGAAATCCGTGCGTCGTACACCTGCTACCGGGACCCGTGGAAATCCATTCCGGGGACTTTTGAGATGGAAGAGGTGACGGCCGTGCCGATGCGGGATGGTCGGAAACTTATAACGGCACGTGTTCATGCTTTTAGCCCCGAGATTGAATACGGTCACATTCCGCTGAAGGATCGGGATGTGGCAGCGCATATTGGCGAGACTTCGCCGCTTCGATACCTGGATTATCTGATGGTGGACCCGGAGTACAATGGGCAGTTCACCTCGCGAATGATCTGTCCCGGGGATGCCCCGCAGATTCAGTTCCCCACCGGCGGGAGCTATGCCATTATTGCAGTGGATGTATTTGGAAAGGAATATTGGTATGGAAAAGAACCTCAAGAACGATAAGATGCGGAAGCTCCTGCGCTCCGCTGTCATTGTATTCTGTTCGGCCTTTGCGGGCAGCTTCGGCCAGATCTACGTCATGATTCCGTGCGGCTTGACTTCCGGCGGAATCCCAGGAATCGCCCGCATGATTACGCATTTCATTCCATGGAACTACTCCATCGTCTACTACTGCATTGTGATGGTAGTCCTCCTGACGGTATTATTTACCATGGGCTGGGGCGATGTGCGCAAGATTATCGCGCTCTCGCTGGCGTATCCGGTCATCATGGCTGTCATGGAGCTTCATCCATTCGAGCTTCTGACGGAACCGGATCCGCTACTGGGCGCGATTCTGGTAGGCGTATTCTACGGCATCGCCACCGGCATCGGCTACATCGACGGCTTCTCCTCCGGCGGCACGGATTCCCTGTCCCGCGTGGTGAAGTTCAAGATCCTGAAACACGTCCCGGTCAGCAACGTCATGATGGTGATGGACGGCTCTATTATCCTGCTGTCCGCATTCGTCTTCGACCGCAACGTGGCGCTCTACGCCCTGATCACGGTCTTCGTGAACAGCAAGAC
This sequence comes from Oscillospiraceae bacterium, assembly GCA_963630135.1. GTDB lineage: Bacteria > Bacillota > Clostridia > Peptostreptococcales > Anaerovoracaceae > Mogibacterium_A. The sequence goes on along the minus strand of CAVGMK010000042.1, from coordinate 2,079 downwards.
GACGGAGCTGGTGCTCCTGGGCCTGACCGGCACGCACGTCCAGGTCAGCGTCCTGACGAAAGAACCGCAGCAATTCCTCGATTTCGTCATGAACGAGATGAACCGCGGCGCGACCTCGTATTCTTCCATCGGCGAATACACGAAGACCGAGCGCCGCATGGTCGAAGTCATCTGCACGCCGCGCGAGAGCCTGGTCATCAAGAATTACCTCGCCGAGCACGATGACTCCGCCTTCGTGACGGTGAAGAAACTGAGCAGTGTCTGGGGCCTCGGCCGCGGCTTCTCCGACATCCACGAGGTGGACAACAACTAGCCGGGAATTTCTTTCGGCTTCTTTTCCCTCTGCCAAAAATAAATTTCATCCAATCGAAAGCATCCGACCTCCCCGGCAGGAACGCCGCCCGGGCAATCGGATGCTTCTTTGTTTCGATGATATATGCCGGATGCACGGCGGTGCGGTGGCTTATCTAGCGCCACGCCAGGAACTTCGGAGGGCCTGAAATGCTTACTCCTCTTGGAATCTACTGCTATTATAGCCCTTTCTACCTGCCAATCTTGTCAAAGGCGCACCTTTGCATCTTCTGAATACTCTATTAGAAATCCCGAATCTGCCGCAGCACATTCTCCGCCAGAATCCCGCCGAAAATATTCATATCGTGATAGCGGGGATGCCCATCTTCCATCAGAATCAGGTAATCGTTGACATAGCCGTTGCAGCCGGCAAGCGCCGCCTTCTGCTCTTCGGTGAAGCAATGATTCAGACGGGTCAGATCGATGTAGGATGATTTGCCATATTGCTCCAGCGGAAGGGAGATGCGGTAATCCTCGGTGCGGGCGCGAAATTCCGCAGAGAAGGGTGTCTTCGAATCCGGGAATATCGAGGCATTCACGGGATAGGGAAGTACCGTCTCGCTGTAGTAACTCTTGTGCGGAATGGAAGCATCTTCTCCGGTAAGGCTTTGCGCCCACTCTTGCATCTCTTTCACGGTACAGTGCTGGCTTCCCTGCAGAAGGAGGTTCTTGCCGGAAATCTTCGGCCGAACGGCGAGAGCTGCTTTTGGCTGAAGGGGATATCCGTAAGCTGCCTGAGCCGCGTGAATGTCTTCCGTGCGAAGAAGCTCGGCGTAGGTGCCGGCATCTCCCGCAAAGACGCGGCGGAACAGGCGATAGAGCTGGATGACATCTTCACGATTGTGAGTCAGGATGACTTTCTCCAGCATGCTGCTGTGGCTGGTGGCATATTCGGCATAGAGCTTCACGCTCTCTCTACCGGAAATCTGATCCACGCGGTCGCTGCCAATCTGGAAATATTTCTCCACGGATTTCTGCCGAAGGGAGGAAAGCTTCCCGGGAAGGACGGTGTTCCGCTTGAGCCAGGAGTAGAGGTCCAAGTGATACATCTTCAGCGTGCCGGGGAAATGAAGGGCATCGAGCCGGCGGTTCACGAAGGGCACGTCGAAGGAAGCGCCGTTATAGGTGATGAGAAAATCGGCGCCACTCTCTGCGAAATAACGCCATGTGGCCTGAAGGACGCGGCCTTCCTCGTAGGGCGCTTCTGCCAGGTACTGGGTGACGGTGATACCGTCCGGTGTGGGCATCAGCATCGCGGTGAGAATGACCTTGCTGCCTTTCTGTGTGCTCAATCCGGTGGTCTCGATGTCGAAGACGCAAGGGGTCAGGCCGCCGTAGTATTCGGAATAGATGTCGCTCAGCAGGGGATTCTGCCGATATTTTCGGATAAATTCTTTCAAAACGCTTGAGCCTTTCTCTCTTTTCGTGTATAATAGCAACGTTGTTTGTGTGACACATCTCGCAGGGAGATTATACCACAATCTGCAGCGTGAGAAATTATTTAAAAAACTGAATCAAAATGGTTGACATAATGATGAGGTTTTGATATTATTATTTGGCGACGTGAGTGAGGAACCATTCACTGAGTATTTGGCGGCGTAGCTTAGCTGGCTATAGCGTCCGGTTCATACCCGGAAGGTCATTGGTTCGAGTCCAATCGCCGCCACCATATGTGGACGCTTAGCTCAGCTGGGAGAGCATCTGCCTTACAAGCAGAGGGTCATAGGT
>CAVGMK010000041.1:0-9118 GCA_963630135.1 Oscillospiraceae bacterium | reverse complement strand
TCGCCTGCATATACACTTGCCGGCATCATTGCAAATACCATGCAGAACATCACCAAGATGCCTATTAATTTCCTTCTCATTCTGTCTCCTCCATAGACGTTGCAAATCTTCTTGCTTTGCAAATTCCCGTATGAATGCCCGTGAGTGCAACCGCTTGCATCCCTGGCAACCATCTGATCTTGCAAACATTGCGTTAACTGGTGAGTCCATTGTAACAGAACGAAATGTTTTTGCAAGGCTATTTAGAAACAATTCCACAGAGCGTCGACGGTGGTTGCATCTTCGGTGATCCACAGGATGTCTTCGCACTGCAAATCGAGTTCCGTTATTCTCATAATAAACCTCCTCTAATCTATTAAATCAGAAAATATCACTCTACAGCTCCCGCAGATAATCCTCCACGTTTCGGTACTGAATGCCTTCTATCACTTGATTCTTCCCACGGTAGAGGAGGGTTTTCTCGGTGATTGGACCGTAGCGGTGCTCCGTCAAGGCACACTTCTCCTTGTCTATCAGATGACGGTACTGCAGGGGAGAAGTGCGATTGCTGTGTTTAATTTCGAAAATCCTGCAGGAGCCGGCATCCGGATCAAACACCACCATGTCAAATTCACCGACAGGGAATTGCAGGACGAACACCTGCTTCTTCGGATGGGCCAATTTGGTTTCCAGCAAGACGATGTCTTCAAGCATTCGTCCCTTGATTTCGTTCAGGATGCGTTTCTGAACAGCGGAACGCTCTGCCAGCGATAGTGAGCTGAATGTCTCATCCAGTAGCAGGCTGCGAATCAGTGCATCCGCCTGAGCATAACGAAGACCGGGTTGCGCTATCACCGTACGCTTGGATTTCGTGTTGACGTCCGGCAGATGCAGCACATCGATTTCCCGCGTCAGATCCAGCAGATCCAGATACTCTTTGATTTCTGCTACATGAGCATTATCCAATTTCACGGTCTGCTCCGATTGGTTGCGAATCTCCAGGAGCTTCCGGAGACTGTCGGTCACAGCAGGAAGGTCAATGCGGTCAAGGATATCCGAGGGATTCTCACGGTCACGGCGCAGGTTGCTGGCAGAAACACCGAGGTCGTGGGACTTCCAATCCTGCGTCAGGACTTCTAATGTGAATCGGTGGTTGATGTCCTCCACCACGCGGTTGATGGCACTGGTCAGTTCGTTCTTCTCGTATAGATCTTGCAGATGCCGGAAATGTCCTTCGTACTGATAACAGCGCAGAGAATGCTGTATGTTACGTGCAATAGCGCTGTTCACGTATTCGTCTGCGCTTTCCTTGCTGGCGAATGTCGAGGTTTCGTTGTAGTGGACACCGCCGAGACTCATAGTGCCACCGTAGCGGATATACTCATCGATACCGTGGATGCCAAGAACCGATTCGAACTCCCGATAAGGGATGGAGGTCGTGTGAAGCAGGATACAACGATCATAGAGCTGTTCATCCTCGGTGAAAAGGAAGCCCAGGGAATCCTTGCCAGAGAGCACAATCTTCATGCCGCAGGCCGCAAATACGTCGGAGAAGAGCGCCGCACCTTCAATGAAATCCTCCATCAGCGTCACTTCATCGAAGAACACATAACGAAAACCCAGTGATTCCAACTGTTTGAGGCCGCTATTCACATCTGCCAGCGTATCTCTTGCCGTAATCTGAATGAAGGCAGCCTTTGCTAAATTCGCATCGCTCATCTCCGCAAGAATCTGACGAATCATCGTGGTCTTACCTGTTCGGCGGAGACCGTAGAGGATGAGCACTTTGTCCTGTGGTTCGCCATAAATATAATCATGTAGCTGCCGGAAACACTCCCGCTTGCGATAGGCACGAACGGGCGCCGCGAAAGAATGCAGCTCATTTCCGAGACGGATATTGGTGCGAAAGGCGGAACTGTCCGCCTTCTTTGCTTTGGGCAATTGCTTCTGCAGCGCCTTCAGTTCTTGCTCCAGTTCTTTCCGCCTTTCAATCTGAGCACGCAAATTCTCCAATTCATCCGCTGAAATGTATTTCTCTCGCCGCTTCTTGTTCTCTGTCCATCGATGATAGAAATATTCTTTGCCGTTAATATTCTTCTTCGTAATAGACCCGGCAGGCAAATTTGCAATTTGCTGCTCCAATTCCGCTATGCGGGCCTCGATTTCGACCAATTCCATCGCACACCTCCTGTGAAATGTTATCCTACACCCCAATTATACCCAATTATACCCTAATCTCAAGGGTGTAATTGGGTATAACTGGCATCACAGAAGCGGTAGCGGCCAGAGTGGCCGCTACCGCTTGTAAGTCGTGCAATATTTACAGTTATATCTGATTATATACGGTTCCGGTGTGGCTTAATATGCATGCGCTACCGCAATGAACGCCTAATCGGAACCCCCCGCCGACGAAATTTACTTTTACAAGAGGGGCAAAGAATGCGATAATAGAAGCGTAAGGCAATGTGGCTTCCGGAGCACTCCGGAGAAAGAGAGGTACATAATGTTACACGAAGTAAGCTTTAGATCGTACAACGAGAGAGACGATGTGCAGGGCTGGGTATACGTGCCGGCGGCTGAACCGCTGGGTATCGTACAGCTGGTGCACGGGTACGGCGAGCATTCCAGAAGATATCTGCATATGATCGTGAGCCTGATGGATGCGGGCTACATCGTTGCGGCGGATGACCACGTTGGCCACGGCAAGACAGCGATGATGAACGACACCTGGGGCGACTGGGGCGACAAGGGCTGGCACACCATGATGGAGGACGAGCACACCCTGACGACGCTGGTTAAGGAGATGTATCCGGAGCTGCCGTATTTCATGTTCGGTCATAGCATGGGTTCGTTCATCGCCAGAGATTACATTACCAAATACGGCGATGAGCTGGCAGGCGTAATTCTGTGCGGCACCACCGGCGTGTTCCCACATGTGGAAGAGGGCATCGCGATGCTGGAGAAGGAAGTGGAAGCCGGCAAAGGCACCGAGCCGGCAGGCGAAGCCGTTGGCGTTGTGCTGGGTTGGATGTTCGGTCGCTGCCCGGAAGGCGCGGAGCTCGGCAACGAGTGGATCTGCGACGATCCGGCGGTTCAGTATGACCATGCGCATGACCCGTTCGACGCGTTCACGAAGCCGACCAGCAATCGTTCCTTCCTGTATTTCTGCCAGATGATGACCGGCATTACCGGCGAGGAGTGGGCGAAGAAGGTTCCGACCGATCTGCCAATCTACAACATCGCCGGCGACCAGGACCCGGTTGGCCAGTACGGCACCGGCGTATATCAGGTTAGCAACTGGCTGATTGACACCGGCCACGACGTAACGACGCAGCTGTATCCGGGCTACCGCCACGAGATTCACAACTACGAGGACATCAAGTTCGACGTAGAGGAGGGAATCGCGGAATTCCTGGAGAGCGTGCTGGATCTGGACGAGGATGATTTTGACGACGACGAGGAGTAGCTGTCGGACGTAGATGAAGGGAAATACTTCCGACAGGCAAGGCCCGGTGCAGTAAATGTGCACCGGGCCTTCGTATCATTTCGTATCATATCGCTATTCTCAGCCAATCAAGCCGGAATCCGCCTGCCACAACCTGTGCCAGCCACAATCCCCGCATGCGCATTATCCTGCCCGCCGCCCGGCCTAATACTCCATCACGCCGCGTTCTTCCAGGAACTTCAGGAGCAGCCGCAGCGCCTCGTTCATATTCGACGGATTATAGAACAGCTGCAGCGTCTCCAGGAAATCCTCCCCCAGCCGGTATTGCTCGAAATCCGTGTGTCCGGCCAGCTCCGTCATCGGCAGAATCGCGAACCCCTGCGACAGCCCGAGGAGCATATTCTGGTCATTCTGGCTCTGCACGCGCCGCACCTCACGGAACGTCGCCCCGTACCGCTCCCGGAGCCGTTCCCGGCAATAGTTGTAATATTCTACATCCGGCGACTTGGTGGTAAAAGGAAGTTTCTCCAGCGCCGCCGCGACCGACCCGTACCGGTCCATCGTCCCCGCCGGGAATACGAGGTAATCCTGCGCCCGCAGGAAATCATAGCTGCTTAGATTCTCGAACTTCTTAATTTTCTTATTGATAATATTTGGTAGCACCACCGCATGCACCCGCTTGTGGATCAGGCTGTCCACCAGCCCGTGCTCCGTGTCGAAGCTGACGTTGAGCCGAACCATCGGCTCCGCCTTCTGGAAATCCTTGAATACATTCAGGAAGAAGTGTGCGCCGTCCAGCCCCAGATTGAGATCCTGCGCGATGTCCTGGTGAAGCGCGCTGGCCAGGTCGGAATAGCTCTTCTTCAGAACAACTGCTTTTTCATAGAAAATACGGCCTTGCGGCGTGAGCTCGCAGCCTTTGTTAGTACGGCTGAAGAGGCTGCAGTCGAATTCCTCTTCCAGCTGATGAATGTATTTGCTCATGGTCGTCTGAGCGATGCCGCAGCGGTCAGCCGCCTGGGTGAAATTCCCGAGCTCTGCCGCCGCCAGGAAATAGTCGAGCTTCTGTATGTCCATAATTCGTCTACCTATCTAACTCTCTATTCATCCATTGTTCTTTATCTTCTATACATATCCGGATTTATCCGGCACCCGCCGGCGCGCCAAGCGCTATCTGGCGTGCCATATCCCGCCGACGATGCGCGTTGCGTCGCTAACTGTATCGCCTGCATCGCCTGCCCGTAGACGCGCTGCGCCAGCCGTTAATCGGCAACAACGATAGTGCCTCGTTTCCGACTCACTCCCTTATTATATTCACCATAAATTAAATCGCAATGAAATCCATCTCGGTATGAAAAAAAGTGCTTGCAAGAGCACAACTTTTCGTTTTCCAAAGCACCCCACACAGTGTTATTTTCTAGACACAGAAAGGTATATTAAGGTATTGATAGGTAAAGGTGAACAATATGGAAAAGAAAAGAAGTATGCTATCCGTCACAATTTCCATGGGACTGGCGCTCTTCGCAACGCAGTTCGGCGCCGGAAATCTCATCTTCCCGCCGTTCCTTGGCAGAGAGACCGGAACGGACTGGATTATTGGATTCCTGGGATTCTTCGTCATGGACGTCGGCTTGGCCGGCCTCGCCATCGCATCGGTTGTATTCAATAAGCAGGGTACGTCGGACGGCGTTGTCGGCAAGATCGGCAGAGTGCCGGGTAAGGTGCTGCTGACTGTCATCATGCTGTGCCTCGGACCGTGTGTCTGCATTCCGAGAACCGCCGCAACCAGCTATGAGCTGGGACTCAAGACACTGATCCCGAGCGTTCCGCTGTGGCTCTTCGGCCTCGTATTCTTTGCGCTGACGCTGGTGCTGGTTATCCGCCCGTCCAAAGTCGTGGACATCATCGGCAACGTCCTCACCCCGGTGCTGCTGGCGGTCATGGTTCTTCTGATTATCGTGGGAATCATGCATCCAGTTGGCACGGCATCCACGAAGGAAATCGTGGCATTCGCCTCCGGTGTGGAGAACGGCTACCAGACACTCGACGGTATCGGCGGCGTGCTGATTACCCTGATGCTGATTAACGCAGCACACAACAGCTATGGATATAAGGAGAAGAGCGACGTCAAGAAACTGATTGTCGGTGCGGACATCATCTCCACCATCCTCCTGGCAATCGTATACGGCGGTCTGACCTACCTGGGTTCCACCGCATCCGCAATCCCGGAATTCGCCGGACTGGATCAGGCGGGCCTCCTGGTTGCCATCACGTATCAGCTCCTCGGTAAGCTTGGCGTCTACGCACTGGCTATCATCGTCGTTCTGGCCTGCCTCACCACCGCCCTGGGCCTCAGCTCGGTAGTGGGCAACTTCTTCGAAGAGCTCTCCGGCGGCCGACTCAAATACGAGAAAATCGTCACCGCGCTGATTATTCTCAGCTTCGCCATGTCGAACTTCGGCCTCGAGCAGATCATCGCCATTGCGGCCCCGATTCTGAACATCCTGTACCCGCCGCTCATCGTCCTCGTCCTGGGCGCATACGTGGAGAAGCTCAGCGACAACGACCACATCATCTGCGTCGGCACCTATTTCGCCCTGGCTGCCAGCATCCTGGACACCATCAGCGGTTCCATCTGCACTATCGGCTTCATCGAGAACCTGCCGTTCGCGGACATGGGTCTCGGCTGGGTTGTACCGGCACTCATTGGCTGCGGCATCGGCGCCTTCTGGAAGAAGGACAAGCAGCTCTTCGGCGGCAAATCCCCGGAGCACGCACAGAGTTCCACGCTCGAGCTGGACTAGCGCTCCGACTAGCGACAGCACGATGGCACGCCCGCGCATATTCGCGAATCATTGTATGACAGCCCGTGTTCGTTGCTTCGAGATATGTTATCCAAAGATGCTATCCCAAGATGCATACTCCGTGTATTGTCACGAGGTGTGCTGTCCGAGAACACATTATCCCGAGAAATATATAATTTCTCTCCTAATAACCCCTAGCACTCCGGCTTCCCCGGAGTGCTCTTTCTTATGTGAAAAAATTTTCAATCTGGATTCCAGTCCAATTTTTAATCTCTTAACGGAAACAAAAAAGGCAGAAAATCAGGCAAAATGAACATAGAAAATAAAGAAAAATTCCCTCAGACTGATAGAAAAATATCGAAACTGAAAATATCAAATGCATATTGCGCCCATAATCTCAGAATAAGCACAATATGTAGTGGTCTCAAAAAAGTCTGATATTTATATAACAGAATTCGCCCCAAATTTGCAAAAAAATTCCGAAACCCTATTGGTCAATAGGGTTTCGCTAATATAAAAATTTGTAAATTTTTTTCTAGTTTGGTCTAATTTTACAGAATATGTGTTGCCAATGTGAAAATTGGGTGATATAATCTCACCATCGTTGTATAAGGCGAATGATTATCCTTCATAATCATCAATCCTTAATCGCCATTATCTGAAATGGGATACACCTTATACAGCACTACATAGTTCTTATATGTGTCGTTTTCATTTTTGTATGGAGGTATTGAAATGGAACAAGAAAACCAAAAAGGTCAATTTAATTCTAACTTTGGCTTCTTGATGTCCGCTCTGGGTTCGGCCGTAGGTCTGGGTAACCTGTGGTCCTTCCCGTACAAGCTGGGCGTAGGCGGTGGATTCGGATTCCTGGTAATCTACATTATCCTGGCAGTTGTAGCTGGTTATCCACTGATGCTGTCTGAAATCGCTCTTGGTCGTAAGACTCAGAAAGCCGCAATCGAGGCTTATAAGGAAGCAGACCACAGATTCACCTTCAACGGTGTTCTGCAGACCATCGTTCCTTGGTTGCTGATTTGCTTCTACTGCACATTCGGCGGATTCATCACCAAGTACCTGGGCGGATCGATTATGTCCCTCTTCGGCGCTGGTGAACTGAACACTGCAGATCCTGGTGCACAGTTCGGCGGCATGCTGACCAACATCGGCAACTCCGTTGCATGGATGACCGCATTCCTGGTATTAACCATGGTTATCGTATTCGGCGGCGTATCCGGCGGTATTGAGAAGTTCTGCAAGTTCGCTATGCCACTGCTGTTCTTCATGCTGGTTATCATCGTTATCAGATCCTGCACACTGGACGGCGCAGGCCCTGGACTGGCATTCCTGTTCAAGCCTGACCTGAGCAGCTGGGGTTCCGCAAGCGGATTCTTCAGCGTACTGTCCTCCGCAGGTGGACAGATGTTCTTCTCGCTGTCCCTGTCCTCCGGTTCCATCATCGCTTATGGTTCTTATCTGGACAAGAAAGAGAACGTTGAATCCAACGCAGCTATCATCACCATCGGTGACTCCACCGTTGCCGTTCTTGCCGGCGTAGCTATCATGCCTGCAGTATTCGCATTCGGTCTGGAGCCAGGCGCTGGCCCATCCCTGCTGTTCATCTCGATGACAACCGTATTCACCGCTATGGGCACTATTGGAAAGATCTTCCAGGTTATGTTCTGGCTGCTGGTATTCTTCGCAGCTCTGACATCTTCCATCGGCATGATGGAGGCTGGTATCTCTGCTATCCTCGACTCCAGAATCAAGGCTGGTAAGAGCGCTAACAGAATTGCTGTTACCGTTATCATGACACTGTTCGCATGGTGTGGTAACTTCCTGACCACCGCTGACGGACTGGGCACCAGCACCAACGCGTTCCTGGTTGGCTTCCGTAACCTGTTCAGACAGCCGGACGTACTGGACGTATGGGACTGCCTCGCAGAAGGTATCCTGATGCCGCTGACCGGTCTCATCATGGCTATCATGCTTGGCTGGGTTGTACCTGGTTATCTGGATGATGAAATCACCAACGGTGGAACCAGAGAGTTCAAGACGAAGGGTCTCTACAATGTATGCATTAAGTTCGTTGGACCGATCTTCATGGCTATGATCGTATATGGTCAGATTACATCCTTCTGGGGTTAATCAATTCGATAGTTTTAGCTAAGACAAATATAAAGAACGCGCAGGCGCCTGGGTCTTCGGACCCGGGCGTTTGTGTTTCTACCGCCCACTTAATTCGGCTAAAAGTACACTTCGACAGTCCACGAACTTCCGGCAGAAGAAAGCCCCGACGAATCCGGCGTCATCCGGATTCATCGGGGCGATCTCTCTTCTGTTTAATTATGCTGCGTTATGCATCCTTCTTGCTGTCATCTACAACTTTCTTGCGGATGGCTTTGGTGCGAATCTCCTCGCAAATCTGCTCGGTGAATTCGGCGATGGACTTGCTGCCCTCGTCACCGGCAAATCTTGAACGAACGGATACGGTTCTATCCTCTGCTTCCTTGGCACCCAGTACCAGCATGTAAGGAATTTTCTCCATCTGTGCTTTGCGGATCTTGTAACCGATACGCTCGGTACTGTGATCAATCTTGACATCCACGCCGTTCTTACGCAGCTCGGCAAATACTTCCTCCGCGTAATCGTCGTATTTGTCCGAGATTGGCAGGATGCGAACCTGCTCTGGGCAGAGCCAGGTCGGGAAGTTGCCGGCGTGCTTCTCAATCAGCCATGCCAGCGTTCTCTCGTAGCAGCCCATGGAAGTACGGTGGATGATGTACGGACGCTTCTTCGCGCCATCTCTGTCAATGTAGTACATGTCATAGCGCTCTGCCAGGAACATATCCAGCTGGATGGTAATCATGGTATCTTCCTTGCCGTATAC
>CAVGMK010000040.1:0-3144 GCA_963630135.1 Oscillospiraceae bacterium | reverse complement strand
TTGGCGTCAATCCGAGACTGGAATCCATCATGATGAGTCTGTCGTTCCTGGCGCTGCCGGTTATTCCGGAGGTCAAGCTGACGGACCGCGGTCTGTTCAACGTGACGACGCAGGAATTTATCGACGTGAATGCGGAATCGGAGGAATCCAGAAATGCAAATTATTAGCATCCGGCGAAGCGGATATCCGGCATTCCGGCATTCCGGTAGCTCGGAAGCGAAATTACGATAATTTACGATATTTAAGGAACGTAGCATGACACTGAACCAACTGCATTACATCATTACCACCGCAGACGCGGGCTCCATGAACCGGGCGGCGGAGCAGCTCTACATCGCACAGCCGTCGCTGACCAGTTCCATCAAGGAACTGGAGAAGGAGCTGGGCATCACCATCTTCCACCGGAATGGGCGCGGCGTCACGCTGACCAACGATGGCGCGGAATTCCTGCTCTACGCGCGGGAGATCTACAGCCAGTACGAAGCCGTGATGCAGAAGTACAGTGAGGACGGCGGTCTCAAGCAGAAATTCGGCATCTCGACGCAGCATTATTCTTTCGCGGTAAAAGCATTTGTCGACCTGGTGAACAAATACGACCTGGCCGAGTACGATTTCGCCATTCGGGAGACGAAAACCCGGGAAGTCATCAGTGATGTGGCCTCGCTGAAAAGCGAGATTGGCATTATCTATCAGAGCGATTTCAACCGCGCGGCCATCCAGAAGATTCTCCGGCAGAACAGCCTGGAGTTCCATGAACTGGTGGACTGCGATGCGTTCGTCTACCTGTGGAAGGGTCATCCGCTGGCGGACCGGCCGGAGCTGAACTTCGAGGACCTGGCGGATTACCCGAACATGTCCTTCGAACAGGGCGATGATTCCACGTTATATTATGCAGAGGAAATTTTCTTAGAGGTCAACTGCTCCCGGACAATTCGCGTGAACGACCGCGCAACGATGCTGAATCTGATGAAAGGCGTGTACGGATACACCCTGTGCTCCGGCATCATCTGCGAGGACTTCAACGGTGGGGATTATCTGGCGGTGCCGTTTAATGATCCGTCAACTGGTGGAGATAAAGCCATGAAGATTGGCTATATACAGAAGAAGAACCGCATCTTAAGCAAGACAGCGGAGCTCTACATTCGGGAACTCCGGAATTATCTGGGGATTGCGCCGACCGTGGAGACAAAGTAACCGGATGTGCGAATTAGTGTGAGCCGGGCGCCAACTGGTGTGATTCGGCGCGAACCGGCGCGAAACAGGCAACTAATGTATCGGATAAGATGATTGGAAATCAAGAATTGGCCGGATGATTCTAGACTGATGCGCGCCGGTTGCGCGCCGGAAGACGAGAATCTGGCGATTCGTGACCCTCTGTCGCCTTGACTTTATACCCTGATACGGTAAAATATATCATGTGAAGAAATGTTCTCAAGGAGGTAATATCTTGAAGAAAGTAGCAGTAATCATGGGAAGCGACAGCGACCTTCCTGTAGTAGAGAAATGTATCAACGAACTGAAGAAATACGAGGTTCCGACCGAGGTTCACGTGTATTCCGCACACCGCACCCCGGTGGAAGCCATTGAATTTGCACAGAACGCCGAGAAAAACGGCTTCGGTGTCCTGATTTCCGCAGCCGGCAAAGCTGCCCACTTAGGTGGCGTGCTCGCTGCCAACACGGTACTGCCGGTTATCGGCATTCCGATTAAAGCATCTGCCCTCGAAGGTGTGGATGCACTTCTGTCCACCGTACAGATGCCACCGGGAATTCCGGTTGCTTCCGTTGCCATCGACGGTGCGAAGAATGCGGCCATCCTGGCAGTGGAGATGCTCGCCATCAGCGATGCGGACCTGAACGCCCGCCTCTGGGAGGAGCGGAACAAGGCGCATGATGCCGTCATCGAGAAGGATGCGAAGGTGAACGCGCAGTTCAAGTAATGCAGCGATGTGAATTGCCCACACTTCATACCGAAGCGCCCGGAGCACCGGAAACAGGTGAATTGCCGAGGCGCGTGACGGGCCGGAAACGGTCGGCGAATCAAATTTGTTTTTAGCAGAGAATAATTACAACCCATACACATAGAGGAGGACTAATGAAGAGCCAGAGTGAAAGCTACAAAGAAGCCGGGGTCGATATTACCAGCGGCTACAGAGCGGTAGAACTGATGAAGGAGCACGTATCGAAGACGATGGTGTTCGGTAACACGTCGCCGGTCGGCGGTTTTGGCGGCCTCTTGCAGCCGGACCTGACGGGCATGACCGAGCCGATTCTCGTCAGCGGCACGGACGGCGTGGGGACGAAGCTCAAGCTGGCGTTCCTCCAGGACAAGCACGACACCGTGGGCATCGACTGTGTGGCCATGTGTGTCAACGACATCATCTGCGTGGGCGCGAAGCCGCTGTTCTTCCTCGACTACATCGCCGTGGGCAAGAACGTGCCGGAGAAGGTCGCTTCCATCGTCAAAGGCGTGGCCGACGGCTGCATCCAATCCGAGTGCTGCCTGATTGGCGGTGAGACCGCGGAGATGCCGGGCTTCTATCCGGAAGATGAGTATGATCTGGCCGGTTTCGCAGTGGGCATTGTGGATAAAAGTAAAGTAATCGACATCGAGAAGGTGTCCGAGGGCGATGCGGTAATCGGCATTGCGTCCTCCGGCATCCACTCCAACGGCTATTCGCTGGTGCGGAAGGTGTTCGATGTAGAGAACACGGACCTCGGGAGAACGTACGAAGAGTTGGGCGGCAAGACGCTGGGTGAAGTGCTGCTGACCCCGACCAAGATCTACGTGAAGCCGATGCTGGCGCTTTTCCGGGAGATGGTACCGCATGCGGTGATGCATATCACCGGCGGCGGTTTCTATGAGAACATCCCAAGAGCGCTTCCGGAAGGAATGACGGCGAAGATCTACAAGGATCAGCTGGAGATTCCGGGTATCTTCCAACTGCTGATGAAGGAAGGCAACATTCCGGAAAGAGACATGTTCAACACATACAACATGGGTACCGGAATGACCGTCGTTGTGCCGAAGGAAGATGCGGCTCGGGCGATTGAAATCATCGAAGCGGCAGGAGAGCACGCGAAGGTTATCGGCGAGATCATCAGAAGCGACGAAGGAGTCATCATTGAGTAATCAGAAGGCAAG
>CAVGMK010000039.1:0-2220 GCA_963630135.1 Oscillospiraceae bacterium | reverse complement strand
GAATACTCTCCGTGCCGTATGCCAATGCCGCAATGGCCTGCGCGCCACCCACGCGGAAGATGCGGTTCGCACCGCCAATCTTCGCTGCGGCGAGAAGCACCGGGCTAATGACTCCGCCGGTCGCCGGCGTCGTGATGATAATTTCCCCGACTCCCGCAATCTGCGCCGGAATGCAGTTCATCAGCACGGTGGACGGATAAGCCGCCGTGCCGCCCGGCACATAGAGACCCGCTCTTTCAATCGGCATTACCTTCTGGCCGATGACGATGCCCTTCTTCTCATTGATAATGAAGCTGTTTCGCTTCTGCTTGCTGTGGAATGCGCGAATGTTCTCCGCCGCTTCCTCCAGAATCCGGATAAGCTCCGGGTCGACCGAAGCATACGCCGCCTCGATTTCCGCCTTCGTCACTTCCAGTGGCTCTTCCGAGTGGTCGAACTGCCGGTTGTATTCTAAGAGCGCGCTATCACCGTTAATCCGCACGTTCTCGATGATATCTGCCACGATGCCTTCCACGTTAGCCGGCATCTCGGTGCGGGCAAAAATATCTTCATTCGCCACTTCCCCGAATCTATATTTCTTAATCATGGTGCCCCTTCTTTCTCTGTTTTCATTCTCTCTGTCCGTGAATGCCCATTCATTTGCCTTATTTTCGAAAGCCGGCTCGCCGGCGTCCGTTCATCATCCATCGTCCAGTACACATCGGCGGCGATATGTCGCGGGAGCTTCACTCCTGGTGGATTCATCCCGGAGGGATTCCCGCCGATATGCTTCACACCAGTATGCTTCACGCTAGTGGGCTTCACGCCAGTGTGCCTCCTGCCGGTGAATCAATCCTGTGCAATCTGTTTCGCCAGCCCTTCCACCAGCTCTTCGATTTCCTGCGTCTTGAACTTGAAGCTCGACTTGTTCGCGATGAAGCGGGCACTGATGTCCACGATGGTCTCGCGGGTCTCCAGATTGTTCGCTCTCAGCGTATTGCCGGTCTCCACGATATCGACAATGACGTCAGATAAGCCTAAGATCGGCGCGATCTCAATGGAGCCGTTCAACTTAATAATATCGATATCCCTACTTTTACCCGCGTAATAGCTGCGAGCAATCTGCGGAAATTTCGTCGCCACGCGGAGGGTGTGCTCCGTGTCGTCCCGCCAGTTCTTCGGGGCGGCGACCATCATGCGGCACTTGCCGCACTTCATGTCCAGCATCTCATATACTTCCGGTTCGCTTTCGAGGAGGATGTCCTTCCCGACCACGCCCACGTCCGCGGCGCCGCGCTCCACATAGATGGCCACGTCCGACGGCTTCACCCAGAAGTAACGGACCTGCTTCTCTTCGTTTTCAAAAATAAGCTTCCGGCTCTCCTCGAGGAGCTCCGGGCATTCATAGCCGGCGGCCTCGAACATCTTATATACCTTCAATCCCAGTCGTCCCTTGGGAAGCGCTACGTTAATCGTCTGCTTCAACTCTCTTCACCTCTCCGTTCTCAATCTTGACCAGCTTCCGATACCGAAGGTTGGTCGGCACGCGTTTCTGCACCGAGACGCTGTACCCCTGCTCGGTGTATTCCCGAACGACCTTGTTCAGGAAGTTCAGGTCTTCCCAAGGCTGATCCAGGATGACGATGTCCACGTCGATGTCCTTCGTCTGGCGGTTCAGCTCCACCAGGTCGTCCATGGAGATGGAGAAGCCGATGGCACCGGCCGTCTTGTGTCCCATCTTCCACATCAGATTGTCGTATCGGCCACCCGAGAGGATGGATTCGGCGATGCCTTCCACGAAGCCCTGGAAGATGACGCCATTGTAGTATCCCATGTCGTTCACCACGGAGAAGTCGAAGCGAATGTTCTTCTCGAGGCCCTGCGCCTTGAGGGCGGAAACCACCACTTTGAGCTCATCCACCGCGCGCTTCATGGTATTGTTCACGGCCAGGGAATTCAACTTGCCCACCACTTCATCAATCGGGCCATAGGTGGTGATGAGATCCTTGAGGCGGCGAATCATCTTACCGGACACGCCGTATTTATTGCAGATTTCCACCGCGCCGTGCACGTTCTTCTCTTCGATGCAGGTCAGCACCTCGGCTTCCGCCTCCGGTGTGAGGTTGAGCATGGAAGTCAGGCCCCGTACGATTCCCATGTGGGAGAGGTCCAGCACGTACCGGTCGCTGATTAGCTCCAGGCTCCGCACCGCGAGGAGGATGACCTCGCAGATATCATAGG
>CAVGMK010000038.1:0-4859 GCA_963630135.1 Oscillospiraceae bacterium | reverse complement strand
GGCACTGCGGCTCATTACGCCGGCATTCGCGAGAACGGCATCACGCCAATTCACCGCCGGAGCTTCCTCCGCAATCTCGAGAGCCGGCACGGCGTGTCCGCGAAGGTTGCGCCAGACGCTCATTCGAGTGCTGATAATGCTACAGAAGACGCGACAGGAGAAGAACATATGGCATCCAAAAAATTCTATGCTGTTCGAAACGGCCGGGAGCCCGGAATCTACACCACCTGGGAGGATTGCAAGAAGCAGGTGGAAGGATTCTCCGGTGCGGAATACAAGAGCTTCCAGGCAGAGTCCGCCGCGAAGGCGTACCTCGGCATTCAGGAGGAAGAAGATCTTACGCTGGATGCACCGGAGAACAAAGCCCGCATCTACGTCGATGGTAGCTATAACGTCCACACGAAGAAGTACGCCTGTGGCATTGTCATACTCTACAAAGGCGAAAGGAAGACGTACAAGGAAGCCTTCGAGAACAAGGAATATGCCTCCATGCGAAATATCGCCGGCGAGGTGATGGGGGCGGTACGCGCCATTCAATATTGCCAGAAGTATGGTATTCCGGAAGTGGAAATCTATCATGATTATAACGGCATCGGCAAATGGGGAAATGGCGAGTGGAAAGCCAACATGCCGCTGACGCAGCATTACAAGGCTTTCGTGTCGGAAGCCCGGAAGGCGATGAAAATTACTTTTACCAAAGTAGACGCGCACACGGGAGACCGGTACAACGAGATGGCCGACCAACTGGCGAAAGACGCTATTGGACTTTCCTAGGGCGTGTGATATAATAAATCTGGCGTGTTTTATGAAAAATCCATAGGCAGATTGCCGTAATTTGTGGATTGAAATAAATAATGACGCGTCATTCATAGATAGGATGAAAGGATATAGACACCAATGTCGAAGCTATTACGAGGCGCGCCGGTGCGCGATGCGATTGCAGCGCAGATTCATCGCGAGGCGGATGCGCTGAGAGAACAGGGTGTTCAGGCCAAAGTGGCCACTTTGAGAGTCGGAGAGAACTCCGGCGATATCTATTACGAAGCGGCTATCGCGAAGAACTCGGCCAAATATGGCATGGCTTGTGTGAACCGGGTATTTCCGGCGGATGTGTCGCAGGAGGAACTGGAGCAGGCGCTGACGAAATTGAACAACGATTCGACCGTCTGCGGCATTATCATGCTGATGCCATTCCCGAAGTCAATTGACGAGGACCGGATGAAGGCACTCTTGTCGCCGGAGAAGGACATTGACGCGATAACGGATACTTCGTATGCCAGCCTCTTCGATGCCAAGAAACCGACTTCGGATTATTTCTGTGCCTGCACTGCGGAGGCGTGCATGGAAATCCTGAAGCAGAATGGCGTCGAGCTTCGGGGGCAGAAGGTCACCATCGTTGGCCGGAGCATTCGGATTGGCAAGCCACTGACGCTGATGATGATGAACGCGAATGCGACCGTGACGGTGTGCCACACGAAGACGCGTCCGGAGGACCTGAAGGCAGCGGTTCAGAACGCGGACATCGTGGTTCTGGCAACGGGTATGATTGAGAGCTTCGGTCCGGAACTGTTCCGCAGCGGGCAGGTTATCGTTGATGCCGGCACCGGAACGGGTGCCGACGGAAAGATGGCCGGCGACCTGAATGCGAAGGCACTGGAAGCGTCTCCGCTGGCGGCGGACATCACCTATACGCCGGTACCGGGTGGCGTCGGCACCGTGACGACGACGATGCTCCTTCGAAACGTCATCAAAGCCGCAAAGAATACGTTATCCCTCTAAGGATTGCCGGATGAATATTATTTCTGCAGGAATTTCCCGGGGTGTTCCATTATATGGATGTTGTGCTGATAGAAACAGGGCTACAGACGGGGCATTGGGGAGTGGACTCTGCGGGCATATCCAATTGATATTCGTTGAATATTCGGCAATGAATGAAACTTATTTGGAAAGGAAGATAATATGACCTTCTCCCAAATATACAAACCGGACGATATGGCGAACAGCCTGCCGGATTACCTGCAGGAGAATCAGGATTTGCAGGAGCAGATTGTGGACATCAATCTGCTGTACAGCGCGGCTATCCGCGAGGTCAGCACGAAGCTGGATGTGCTGGGTGATGACTTCAACATGAAGCATTCCTACGTGCCGATTCACCACATGCAGTCGCGGCTCAAATCCTTCGAGAGCCTGATTGACAAGGCCGAACGGTATGGCATCGAGGACCCGATTCACAACCTGGATACGGTCCGCGCGGAAGTCTATGATATTGCGGGAATTCGCGTCGTCTGCAACTACCGGGAAGACATCTATACCATGTCCGAACTGCTTCTCAAGCAGTCGGATGTGAACCTGATTAAGATTAAGGACTATTGCAAGAATCCGAAGCCGAGCGGCTACCGGAGCCTGCACGTGGTCATCTCGGTTCCGGTGTTCCTGGTGAACAGCAAGTCCACCGTACCCGTGGAAATCCAGTTCCGGAGCATCGCCATGGATACGTGGGCGAGTCTGGAACACGAGCTCAAATACAAGAACAAGGGTGTTCTGTCCGAGGACATTCAGACCCAGCTGACGAAGTGCGCGGCTACATTGGCGGAAGTCGATGAGCAGATGGAGCGTATCCGGCATCAGGTGTTCTGAAATATCAATATATCAGGTGTAACAAGGAGTATAAGGAGAGATTCATGAAGAAAAACCTGGCAAAAACCTACGATCCGAAGGATTTCGAAGATCGGATATATGAAACCTGGGAGCAGTCCGGCGCATTCAACGCGGATGTCGATCCGGACAAGAAACCGTTCACTATCGTGATGCCGCCGCCAAATATCACCGGTCAGCTTCACATGGGTCACGCACTGGACCAGACACTGCAGGACGTGCTGACTCGCTGGAAGCGAATGGAAGGCTACAGCGCCCTCTGGCTGCCGGGCAGTGACCATGCCAGCATCGCTACCGAGGTAAAAGTAGCTAACAAGCTCTATGAGGAAACCGGCCGCCACAAGAGTGACTTCACGCGTGAGGAATTCCTGGAGCATGCCTGGGCCTGGAAAGAAGAATACGGCAGCCGCATCACCAAGCAGTGCCGGAAGCTGGGCGACTCCTGCGACTGGAGAAGAGAGCGCTTCACCATGGACGAGGGCTGCAGCAGAGCTGTTACCCGCTTCTTCATAGACTTGTATCAGAAAGGCTGGATCTACCGTGGTAACCGTCTGATTAACTGGTGCCCGAGCTGCAAGACCTCCCTGTCCGATGCGGAAGTAGAGCACGAGGACGAGAACGGAAAGTATTGGTATTTCCGTTATCCGGCTGTAGATGGCGGCGAAGGAATCGTTGTCGCTACCTCCCGACCGGAGACGATGTTCGGTGATATTGCGATTGCGGTTCACCCGAGCGATGAAAGATATAAGGATATGGTCGGCAAGAACGTCTACCTGCCGATTCTGAACCGGGAGATTCCGGTCATTGCCGATGAATATCCGGACCCGGAGAAGGGAACCGGTGCGGTGAAGATTACACCGGCCCACGACCCGAACGACTTCGAAGTCGGTGTTCGTCACAACCTGGAAGTACTGAGCTGCATGAACGAGGATGCGACGATGTCCTCGCTGGCCGGCAAGTACGAGGGTATGGACCGCTATGAATGCCGGAAGGCCTGGGTCAAGGAACTCGAGGAAGCCGGCTATCTGGTCAAGACCGAGAATATGGTTATTCCGGTTGGCAAGTGCTACCGTTGCCACAATGCCATTGAGCCGATGCTCTCGGATCAGTGGTTCGTGAAGATGGAGGATCTCGCGAAGCCGGCCATCGAAGCGGCAACCTCCGGGAAGATGGTCCATGTACCACCTCGCTTCGAGAAGATCTATCTCAATTGGCTGAATGATATCCATGACTGGTGCATTTCCCGTCAGCTGTGGTGGGGTCACCGCATTCCGGCTTATTATTGCGAAGATTGCGGCGAGATTGTCGTAGCGGAAGAGATGCCATCCACCTGTCCGAAGTGTGGCGGCACGCATTTCCATCAGGACGAGGACGTGCTGGATACCTGGTTCAGTTCGGCTCTCTGGCCTTTCTCTACGCTGGGATGGCCGGATAAGACACCGGAACTGGATTACTTCTACCCGACATCCGTCATGGTAACGGGCTACGACATCCTCTTCTTCTGGGTTATCCGAATGGTATTCTCCGGATGTGAAGCGATGGGCGAGATTCCGTTCAAATATGTATTCCTGCACGGTCTGGTTCGGGATGAGCAGGGCCGCAAGATGAGTAAGTCGCTGGGCAATGGTATTGATCCGCTGGTAGTCATCGACCAATACGGTGCGGATGCGCTGCGATTCATGCTGTGCACCGGTATTACACCGGGTAACGATACGAGATTCCTGCAGAGCCGTCTGGAATCCTCCCGGAATTTCGCGAACAAGCTGTGGAATGCGTCCCGATTCACCATCATGAATCTTCAGGACGAGGATGGAAATTTCCTGCCGATGGCAGATGAAACGACGGCACAGCTTCGGGACGAAGATAAATGGATGATTTCCAAAGTCAACGATGCTGCTAGGGTGGTAACGGATTTCTTAGAGCGGTTCGAACTGGGAATGGCCGGACAGAAGGTCTATGAGACCATCTGGGACGAGTATTGCGACTGGTATATCGAAATCGTGAAGCGCAGACTGTACGGCGATGATGAGGAAGATAAGAAGACCGCCAGATTCGTTCTGCAGAAGGCACTCAAAGACCTCATCAAGCTGCTCCACCCGTTCATGCCGTTCATCACGGAAGAAATCTGGGGATTCCTGCCGAAGGAGAGTGACGCGGAAGGCGCAGATGCTATGCTGATTCGTGCAAGCTGGCCGGTATATGAC
>CAVGMK010000037.1:0-6386 GCA_963630135.1 Oscillospiraceae bacterium | reverse complement strand
GCAGAAGAGGAAACCGCAGTTCTGCCGTCTGAGAGCAACGGTACGGAAGCCGCAGAAGAGGAAGCAACAGAAGCAACCCCTAACGTAGATGGCGAGACGCCGGAAGTCGACGGCACTTCGGAAGAACAAGCCACACAGGGCGAAACGGAGACCGAGGATGATTCCGTGCTCTATAAAGGAGAGCTGGGTAATCTGAAGTGGGTGCTGGATAAGGATGGATGTCTGACCATTTCCGGTAATGGATCGATGACTGATTTCACCTTCTTCCTCTATGCCGCACCATGGCTGAATGCGGGAGGTGATGACGCGGGCACGCGTTTACTGATTAAGCGCGTGGTAATCGAGAATGGTGTGACTCGTGTCGGAGCCAGAGCTTTCGTTGCGTGTGAGAATCTGGAGACGGTAACCATTGCGGATTCCGTAATCAGCGTTGGCGCGGCTTCGTTCGGTGGATGCAGGAATCTCAAGTCTGTCGTTATGTCGAATTCTGTAACCACTATTGAAGAAACCGCATTTGCCAGCTGCATTTCACTTTCGGAAATCAATCTGCCGAATACACTGACGACCATCGGCGAAGGCGCTTTTGCCGGCTGTGCGTTCACCCAGCTTGTTATTCCGGATTCGGTAACCAGCATCGGGGAACGTGCATTCCGTGAATGCGAATCGCTGGAGGAAATCACCATTCCGGATTCCGTAACCACAATCGGGAAAGGTGTCTTTAATGATTCGAACAAGCTGAAGCTGATTCGTTGCAATCCGAACACAGTAGCGCGGAAATATGCCACTGAAAATGGTTACAACTACGAATGCATCACGCATACCCTGGAGAATCCTGTTGTCTTGGAGCCCACCTGCATCAGGGATGGCTGTGAAATCGGCAAATGCAAGGATTGTGACTTTGATGGTATGATTGTTATTCCGGCAAAGGGAGCGGAGGGACACGTATGGTCCGATTATGTAGTCGATAAGGAAGCGACTCCGTTCGAAGCCGGCCAGGAATCCATCTACTGCACGAACTGCGGTGAGGTCAAAGACACCAGAGTTATTCCGCAGATGGACAAAGAAACCGGAACGATTGGCAACGTTACCTGGACCGTCTATCCGAGCGGCACGCTCGAATTCAAGGGTGAGGGCGAAATCCCGGCTTACAAGATAAGCAACGGGGTAACCACCGGTCCTTGGGGTAAATATTATAAGAACATCAAGACCATTACGGTTGGCAACGGCATCACCCGCATCGGTAAATACGCCTTCTACGGCATGAACGTTGCGAAGGCCACCGTCGCAAGCAGCGTGAAGAAGATTGATACCTGGGCCTTTGCATGGTGCCGCAGCTTGAAGGATGTCACCCTGGAGGGCAAGGTAGAAGACATGGCCAGTGACGTCTTCTATATGACCAATTCCAAGATTGTTGTCAGCCACCCGGCCGGGCATCAGTGGAATGATGGCACCATCACGACGGCGCCTACCTGCACGGAAGCGGGCGTCAAGACCTATAAATGCACCGTATTTGGCTGCGATGCAGAGAAGACAGAAGAAGTCGCTGCCACCGGCCACAATTTCGTCCACGAGTCCATCGCGGCAACATTGCTGAAGGACGGCTCGGAGTACGATATCTGCACCGTGTGCGGACTGAAGATTAACGAGAAGACCATTGCCAGCCAGGCAACGAGCACCCTGCAGGATTCCAACGTGGGTGCCGGAAGCAAGGCGCTGACATCCGGCATGATGCAGAGCAAAGTGGCACAGAGAGCGGTACTTGGCGTTCTGGTACTCGCACTGCTGGTTGCTTTCCTCTGGAAACGCCACCAGAATAGTGCGGTAGCCGGCAAGTAATCGGCACGAACGGAGAAAATCCATAATTCACCATACCTTGCATCCTGCCGGACATTCGTTACAGCGGATGGATAATTCCTTCCGATTGTCCGGTAGCGGATGCGCAGCGATAGCAAGGATGATGAAAGGAACCGGAAAATAATTGGGTCCCTGCCGAATCGGCAGGGACCCAATTTGCTATTCCGGTTCCTTTGCATTTCTCTTTTACCGCATATCTCTTAGTTCTTCAGGCTCTGTAACGGGGCCGGAATTCTGCCGCCGCGGCGTATCATTTTTGCCGGAGAAGATGTCTTCAGATTCATCACCGGACCGTAGCCGAGCAGTCCGCCGAAGTTCAGTTCCTCACCACTCTGAAGGCCGATTGCCGGAATGACACGGACCGCCGTGGTCTTGGAATTGACCATGCCGATGGCGGCTTCGTCCGCAATGATAGCCGAAATCGTCTCTGCCGAGGTGTCTCCCGGGATGACAATCATGTCCAGGCCAACGGAGCAGACGGCGGTCATGGCCTCCAGTTTCTCCAGCACGAGATTACCGCTCCGCGCCGCCGCAATCATTCCCTCGTCCTCACTGACCGGAATGAATGCGCCGGAAAGTCCGCCAACGCTGGAAGATGCCATCACACCGCCCTTCTTGACCGCATCGTTCAGCATGGCAAGTGCCGCCGTAGTGCCGTGGGTGCCGCACTGCTCCAGACCGATTTCTTCCAGAATTCTCGCAACCGAATCGCCAATCGCCGGCGTAGGTGCCAGCGACAGGTCCACGATACCGAACGGCACGCCAAGGGTTTCCGCTGCTTCGGAACCGATCAGCTGGCCGACCCGGGTGATATGGAATGTTTCTGCGATGGTATAGCCGGCCATTTGTCAATCTCAGCGAGATGCGCAATTTCACGGCATACATTCGCTAACCTACGGTCATCTCCCCGCGAAGGTCCGACTCCACCCAGGCGCGAACGTCTTTCGCGCTGAGGCCCTTGCTGAATAGGTATTGGAGCTTCGTCACCGTCGCCTCTGTCGTCATGTTATATCCGCTGGCGGCGCCGGCCCGGGCCAGCTCGGAGCTGGTCTCGTAGGCGCCAAGACGCACGGTTCCCTGCATGCATTGCGTGCAGACCACCACGGCCGTATCGTTCTCTATCGCTTTGCCAATCAGTGGTGGGAGCGCCGCATCGTAGTTCGGAATGTTGCCGGTACCGAAGGTCTCCAGCACCAGTCCCTGAAGGTCGCTGTTCACAATCGGCGCGAAGAGCTCGAACTGAATCCCCGGGAACAGCTTGATGACACCGATGGACGCGGGCTTCATCATCGTCACGCGGAACGGCTCCTTCGGCATCGGCAGGAAGCGGTTCGGGAAATACTCAATCGAGATGCCGGCCTGCGCCAGCACCGGATAGTTCGGCGAGGAGAAGGCAATCAGCCCGTCCGCCGAAGACTTGGTCGCGCGGTTGCCGCGGAGGAGGTGGCTGCCGAAGAAGAGGCAGACCTCGTGAATCCGGCTGTCCGCCGCAATCAGGAGCGACGTAATCAGGTTGTCCCTGCCGTCGGAGCGAATCTCGCAGAGCGGAATCTGCGAACCTGTGAGGATTACCGGCTTCTTCAGCCCCTCCAGCATGAAGGAAAGCGCGGAAGCCGTGTACGCCATGGTATCCGTGCCGTGGAGCACGACGAAACCATCATATTTCTCATAGTTCTCCTGAATCGTTCCCGCAATCTGATTCCACTGCAGGTAAGTCATATTGGAGGAATCCAGCAGCGGACTGTACTCCAGCAGCTCCCATTCCGGCATCCGTTCCGAGTAGAGATCCCGGATTTTCTCCAGCTCCCCGGCGAAATATCCTTCCTTCGGCTGATATCCGTCCTTCGTCGGCACCATGCCAATCGTGCCGCCGGTGTAAATAATGCATACTTTCTTTCTCATCTGTGTCCCTCTGCTATTCTGTCATTCTGTCCAATTACTTATCTGCTTCCTCTTGTTGTAATAATGATGGTCTTCGGTGGGCTCTTGACTCATCTTCTCTTCGCGCCCGCAAGCTGGCGAATCCCGGCCGGTACATTCGTCCCAGTGGATGTATCTGCGCATATCTGAATTCTACCTCGCCGCATCTCAGAACGGCGCCATCTTCACGCCAACATCTATCTTAATGGCCGCCGACCCCGTTTGCAACCGATAATTTGCTTGCATTTGCCGAATCCCTACTGTATAATAATCTAGCGACTTAAGAGCAGGCGTGCTACTGTGGCTCAATGGTAGAGCACTTCACTCGTAATGAAGGGGTTGCGAGTTCGATTCTCGCCAGTAGCTCCAATATGGAATCGGAGGTGTCAGACATCTCCGATTCTTTTTTTACCGGCTAAAAATAAATTGTAACTTGGCACAATTTGGCCGACTAAATTTCAATATTTTGTACAAAAAACATCTTGAAATGCACTTGCCGACAGAGTATAATCGTCATGTCAAGTAGAAATTACGCTTTTGCGTCATATATTTAAAGGAGAGTAAGAGGGGTAACATTATGAAAGAATTATTATCGAAACCGTATGCGAATCTGGAAGAGGGCTTTCTGGGCGTTATTCTGAGCGCCGCAGCTGATCCGAACATCATCTCGTTCGCCGGCGGACTGCCGAATCCAGCGTCGTTCCCGATGGATGCGCTGCAGGAATCCTGCAACAGAGTCATTGAGAAGTATAAGTCCAGAGCGTTCCAGTATTCCGGCGCACAGGGGCTGCCGGCACTGAGACAGTATCTGGCCGAGGATTTCAACCAGAAATACGGCACCGACATGGACGAAGAGAATATCGTTATCACCACCGGTTCGCAGCAGGCGCTGGACATCTTTGCGAAGCTGTTCATCGATGACGGTGACGGTATCATCGTAGAGAAACCAAGCTATCTGGGCGCGCTGAATGCGTTCGATCAGTATTCGCCAACCTATTATCCGGTGACGCTGAATGAGGACGGCCTCGATGTGGAGGAACTCGAAGCGACGCTGAAGAAGTACGGCGATAAGATTAAGATGGTCTATCTGATTCCGGAATTCCAGAATCCGACCGGACTGACCTATACCGAGGAGAACCGCGCGAAGGTAACCGAGGTATTGAAGAAGTACAATGTTGTTCTGATTGAGGATGATCCGTATGGCAAGCTGCGTTTCGAAGGCGTGAAGCCATCCTACATCGGTCTGGGCAAGCTGCCGAATGCCGCTCTTCTGGGCACATTCTCCAAGGTTGCTACACCGGGTATGCGTGTGGGCTACGTCGTAACCGAGAACAAGGAACTGGCCGGCTATCTGACCAAGGCGGTAGAATCCGGTACACTGCATACCAATATTTTCTCGCAGTACGTGCTGTATGATTATGTCGTAAACAACGAGCAGGAACCACATGAGAAGGAGATTCAGGCGCTGTACAAGCAGCAGTGTCAGTACATGCTTGATGCCATGGATGAATACTTCCCGAAGAACGTAACTTATACCAGACCGGAAGGCGGTATGTTCATCTGGGCAACGCTGCCGGAAGGTGTCAGCGCAGCGAAGCTGTTCCCGGAAGCGGCCAACAGAGGCGTTGCGTACGTGCCGGGCGATCCGTTCTATGTTGATGAGAAGGATACTAACACGATGCGTCTGAACTACACCAATGCTTCCAAGGAGAAGATCTACGAAGGAATTAAGATTCTGGGCGACCTTCTTAAGGAAGAATGCGAAGGCAAGTAAAAGGGTTCTATATATAAGCTGTTTCAAGTGACGAAGAGGGCCGCCGGCGTGGCGGCCCTCTTTATATCGTCTGCTATATCGTCTGCGCGAGAATTCTTCCACCAATCGAAAGAGGAAGCGCGAAGCCGCCGCCGGCCGTTATATGCTGCGGCGCGTCGCAAATGCGAATACTCTGCGGTTCCCCGTTGAAAGATAGGTGTATTCATGGTAGAATTTACAAGTGTTTTACGGGGTTTTAGTGAAGGAATAACGACAATAAGAGGGAGACAATGAAGAAGCCGGCACGGAGTGAATATTTTTTTGGGTGCGTTTTGCTGTTCATCGGTATCATGGTGGGAAATCTCAGCCTGGATTTCCTGGATCTGGACGAAATCCAGGATATTTCTGTCGATATCGTGATGTGCGCGGCGTTCATCCTGGTCTTCACGGTGCTGATGGAACTCATCTACCTCATTGGCCGGAAGAAGGGCCGGTACCGCGAGAAGGAAGGTCGCATCGACATTCCGGCGACCACCATCATTCTGTTACTGGTAGCCGGTTTCCTGGTATCTGTATTCTGGCGCCTCGTCGGTGATGTGACCGGCATGAAGGAATTCATCATGAGTCAGGAGTTCAAGGACTTCGTGACAAGTTATCTCAAGGAATTCATGGACGAACTGCCAGGCAAGATTACCGGCCTGTTCAGTAAGAAGTAGCCGGTAACCGGCGGCGGTTAATTGCGAATCACTTGTACGGTAAGCGCAAGACGATGGCGAAATAATCCGGATGTAATCGTGAATCAGCAACGCAGTAAGCGCAAGCGGAGGGCGAGACAGCTTCAAGACAATTGTAAAATGAT
>CAVGMK010000036.1:0-14181 GCA_963630135.1 Oscillospiraceae bacterium | reverse complement strand
TCCAGATACCGGTATCCGTACTGCCGGCACAGCGGCCCGTACTCCGCGGACACATGAATCGTCACACAGCTCTCCCGCGTCGTCACCTCGCGCAGGTACTCCGTTATCTCCTGCATCACCTGGCGCTCCAGTTGCTCCTGCCGGTACCGGTCGTCCACCATGATATCGCACACCATGAAGCAGAGCACCCCATCGCCGCATATCCGGCCGAATGCCACGAGCGCTCCCTCGTCATAGATTCCCACGGTAAAAATACTATTCTGCAACGCCCGGGTTACCGACTTTGCAGACACTTTCTGCCCGCAGCTCTCCGCAAGCGCCTGATATTCTGCTGGCAGCGTCTCATTGAATTTACAAACCATGCTCTTCCCTTTCTGTCCCTAATCCGCTATACCAGCGACCAGTCCACCGGTTCCTCGCCGTTCGCTTCCAGAAACTCATTCGCGCGGGAGAAATACTTCCCGCCGAAGAACCCCCGATACGCCGACAGCGGACTCGGGTGCACCGATGTAATGATCAGATGCTGCTTCCCGGTAATCAGCGGTACCTTCGATTTGGCGTTGCTGCCCCACAGGATGAAGACCACCGGCTTCTCCCGCTCATTCAATAGCTCAATCACACGGTCCGTCAGCTGCTCCCAGCCCTTGCCATGGTGGGAGTTCGCCTGATGCGCGCGCACCGTCAGTGCGGTATTCAGAAGGAGCACACCGGACTTCGCCCAAGGAATCAGGCAGCCGTTGTCCCGCGGCGGAATCTCGAAACCGATGTCATCGTGCAGTTCCTTGAAAATATTCTGCAGCGACGGCGGCTGCTGCACGCCCGGCTGCACCGAGAAGGCCAATCCATGCGCCTGTCCGGGTTCATGATAGGGATCCTGACCCAGAATAAGGACCTTGACCGATTCATAAGGGGTATATTTGAACGCGTTGAAAATATCGTACATGTTCGGGTACACCGGCCCGGCTTTGTATTCCTTCATCAGGAACTGGCGGAGGTTCAGGTAATATCCCTTCTGAAACTCCGGCGCCAGCACCTCATCCCAATCATTTCCGATGTTGACCATCTTGCAGAATTCCTTTCTTGTCGTAGTAATGAGATACGATTAGCGCAATCAACGTGCCGCTGAGGACGCCGCAGACCACGTCGGATGGGTAATGCACGCCGAGGTAGAGGCGAGACGCCGCAATCATGAACGCCAGCGTCACCAGCGGTACGCCATACTTCTTCGGCAATTCCCGGTAGAGCGCCACCGCCGTGACGAAAGACGCCGCCGAATGCCCTGATGGGAACGAATAATCGTGCGGCTTCGCAATCAGCCGCTGCACGCCGTCGAACACCTCGTACGGCCGCGTCCGCGCCACCAGATTCTTCAGCACCATATTGTTGATGAGGAAGGAAATGAGCAGCGCCGTGGCCGCGATAATTCCGGCCCGCCGCGTCTTCGGAAAACACAGCAGCAGGACAATCAGCGCAATCCAGAACCAGCCCCCGTTGCCCAGGCTGGTAATCGCCTGAACAATCGGCGTCAGGCCATCATGAATGACGGCGTGCTGAATCGCTATCAGCAGATTTCCATCCCATTGTGTAAAAGCATCCATCATCCGTCCTACCCCTTCCGAGCCGCCACCGGCTCTCGTTCGGCTTCGTTACCGGCCGCCTTTATTGTGAGTTCTATCCCTACCGGGTTTCTAATTCGTTCGGTTGTTCGTCAATTGCCAGCACCTATCTATTCCGAGCGCCTGTTTCGAAGTCCTATTCCGGTTCTCGGCTCTTACCACCGGATCTTCCCTGGCTTCCTATCCCGCCTGCTTCCAGTCATTCACCGGCGAATAAAGTAAAAGCCTGCGGACTATGCCGCAGGCACTCCGCTTCACTTAACGGAAAATCAGTTCATCTCTTGCCGGACCGTTGGAGACCATGCTGATGCGTACGCCAATCAGCTCTTCGATGCGCTCGATGTACGCTCTGCACTCCTTCGGCAGGTCTTCATACTTCGTAATGCCGGAAATATCGGTCTTCCAGCCCGGCATCGTCTCATATACCGGCTTTGCCTTCTCCAGCTGAATCGTGTTCGGGAAGTCTGTTGTCACTTCTCCATCAATCTCATATCCCACGCAGATTTTCAGCTCATCTAGGTATCCCAGCACGTCGATGACCGTCAGTGCCACCTCCGTCGCGCCCTGCATCATGCAGCCGTAACGGGTCGCTACTGCGTCGAAATTGCCGACTCTTCTCGGACGTCCGGTGGTTGCGCCGTACTCGCCGCCGTCACCGCCGCGTCTTCTCAGCTCCTCCGCTTCCTCGCCGAACAGCTCGGAGACGAATGCGCCTGCTCCTACTGCAGAGGAATAAGCCTTCACCACGCAGATGACACGCTGAATCTCATATGGCGGAACGCCGGCACCGATAGCGCCGAAGCCCGCGCAGGTCGAAGACGACGTAACCATCGGATAGATGCCGTGGTCGGTGTCCTTGAGTGCGCCCAGCTGGCCTTCCAGCAGAATCTGCTTGCCATCCTTCAGCGCCTGATGCAGTACAGCGGATGTGTGTGCCACGTACGGTCTTAGAATCTCCGCGTTCTCTTTGATTTCCTTATAGATTTCTTCCGGATCCAGCAGCGGCTTGTGATACAGGTGCTCGAGGAGCGTATTCTTAATCTGGCATACGTTCTCGATACGAGGCATCAGCACCTCGCGGTCTGCATACAGCTCTCCCACCTGGAAGCCAATCTTCGCATATTTATCGGAATAGCACGGTGCCATTCCCGCCTTCGTCGAACCGAAGGACTTTCCGGCCAGACGCTCTTCCTCATACGCGTCCAGCAGCATGTGATACGACATCACCACGTGCGCTCTGTCCGACACAATCAGCTTGCTGTGCTCCACGCCGGCATCTTCCAGCGACTTCAGCTCGTCCGCCAGAATCTTCGCATTCACCGCCACACCGTTGCCAATCACGCTGACCGCATCCTTGCTAAAAATCCCGGATGGCAGTAAGTGGAGCGCGAACTTGCCCCATTCATTCTTAATGGTGTGTCCGGCATTGCTGCCGCCCTGGAAACGCACGACATAGTCGGCATCCTGTGCCAAGCGATCGGTGATTTTACCCTTTCCTTCATCGCCCCAATTTGCGCCTACAACTGCTGTAATCATATTTCCTCCTTTACTATGCAGCATGCTGCTTCTCATAAAGGCTTTGTGACCCCGTCCAATGAATGACCTTCTGCATCGCCCAATACTTTCGTTAAAAATAGGTTCATTCGGAATCGACTCCCGTCTCCCCGCCTGGCGGCCGGAAGAATCCACGAAAGCCAATACACGGTTCATTCTATAATACTTCACCGCGGATTGCAAGCCGCGCGGGATTCTCGGCGCGGATGATTCGCGTAGATGCATGCGCCGCTGAGGTTACTCCCGTGTTCGTCGATGCGTCACTGACAATCTATCGGCACGCTATTCTTTCTCTCCCCCATGTGCCACGCTTCCGGCTCTGCATGTTCCAAAATCGATTCTGTTTCTTGAACTATTCCCATTGAGATGGTATATTTATAAAGTCAAATCTTATTTTTCAAGCAAAAAGATGGGAGTTCTGAAACATGAAAGAATATACACCTGTTAAAGAAGGTAAAGTTCGTGAATTATATGATGTGGGCGACAGCCTGATTATGGTTGCCACCGACCGCATCTCAGCTTTCGATGTCATTCTGAAGAATGATATCGTGGACAAGGGCGTTGTTCTGACCCAGATGTCCAAGTTCTGGTTCGACCTCACGAAGGATGTGGTTCCGAACCACATGATTTCCACTGACGTGAAGGATATGCCGGAGTTCTTCCAGAATGAGAAGTTCGAAGGCAGAAGCATGCTGTGCAAGAAGCTCGAGATGATTCCGCTGGAATGCATCGTTCGCGGCTACATCACCGGAAGCGGCTGGGCAAGCTACCAGAAGACCGGCGAAGTCTGCGGCATCAAGCTGCCGGAAGGCCTGTCGGAATCCCAGAAGCTGGACGAGCCTATTTTTACCCCAAGCACCAAGGCCGAAATCGGCGACCACGACGAGAACATCTCCTATGAGAAGAGCATCGAAGTGCTGGAGAAGGCGTTCCCGGGTCACGGTGAAGAATATGCCAGCAAGGTTCGCGATCTGACCATCGCCGTATACAAGAAGTGCGCGGACTACGCACAGGCACATGGCATCATCATCGCCGACACCAAGTTCGAATTCGGGCTGGACGAGAACGGTGAAGTCGTGCTGGCAGATGAAGTGCTGACACCGGATAGCTCGCGTTTCTGGCCGCTTGAAGGCTACGAAGTGGGCAAGTCCCAGCCGTCCTATGACAAGCAGTTCGTCCGCGACTGGCTCAAGGCCAACCCGGACAGCGACTACAAGCTGCCGCAGGATGTCATCGACAAGACCATCGCGAAGTACAAGGAAGCATACACCATGCTCTCCGGTAAGGAGCTGTAGGCAATTCGCAACAAGCACCACAGGCCTAGTACGGAAACGCCATGTCGTCGAAGTGACATTGTGGGATGCACAATGGAGATATCGGCGCGCAACGGCTTGATGCTGGTCTTGTGACGTTGATATTTCAATGGATATTCTACAGAAACCCAGGCGGTGCGCAACGCACCGCCTCCCATACGTCTCAGTAGCTCAGGGGACAGAGCACCGCTCTCCTAAAGCGGGTGTCGGAGGTTCGAATCCTCTCTGGGACACCAGTAACCGCTGCGGCCTGCGAAGGCTGGTGGCGGTTTTTCATTGGGTTTGCGGAACACTACCGGCAGGAATACTTCGTATTCCTTGCCTTCCCTTGACGCACCAGGTACTTCTTCTCCACCAGATTCCGCAGTATCCGCGAAGCTGTAGACGGGCTGGTATCGAGCAGAGTCACGACATCGTTCTTCGTGAAGAAGCGATGTTCTGCTGCGTATCCCATTACCTGTTCTTCTTCATCACTCAACGTGTCCTCTTCCGATGCCGAATAGGTCACCACGTCTTCCGAAAGATAGCTGGGCCATTCATCAACTCGCATCATCCATTTATTTGCATCGCTTCTTATGCCTTCCTCTTTTCCCTCATGTCCGTTATTCCCCTTATTTCCCTTATTCTTCTCCTTGTTCTCCCGGTTCCTTCTATTCTCACTATGGCCGTCCATACTCTCTGTATATTCGCATCCTCTGCCATATTTCGCATTAATGTTCGGCAGTATAACCTTGAATGTATTGGCAGTCGTTTCCAGAATTGGGGTCTCACCGGTTCCTTCATACGCTTTCATCATCTTCCCGAGCCCGGTTCCATATGCTTCCACCAGATGCAGACGATAGAACACGTTGGATAGATTCTGATTGCGGCACACGGAAATTCCCGCCTTGACATCCTCCAGCTCGACGCCTGCCACCAATCCACCCATGGATACCATCTCCATTCGATCCGCATAGATGCTTATCAATGCGCTGGCGGCAAATGAATATTCCCGATGCATCAGTAGATTCATCAGGGCTTCTCTCACCGCTACTTCCGGATAATCTCTCACATCCCTTCGATACAAGCCTTCGATGGTTGCTCTTGTCTGATTGCGGAAATCAATGAAGTCGTACACCTCATTCATCTGTTCTAACAAAGAACCGGTGAACTCCCTGCGGTCCTTAAATATAAGGGAATCATTTCCCTGAAAGGCCGCGACCTTGATGGTATGGCTACATTGATCCGACAAGAGAAATGCCAGATTACTGTATAGACCATCCCGGTCTATCAATTTCAGCATGCGAAGCTGTGTGCTCTCGAATTCCACATTCCGCTCTCTGAATTCCCGGGATGCCGCATCGAATGTCAGCTCCTGCTCTAAGCTACGCATGGCCTCGAATCTATCACCATCCGTATCCTTAATCATACGACGGATGGCCGCATCTGTCGCCGGAACCGAGAAATAACCCTGCCTTACATACACGCCCTCCGGACGAATCCCTTTCCTTGCCAGATAGTAAGGTCGGTCCGTTCCCCGCTGAATGTCCACACATATATATTTCTTTCCGGCCTCTTCCCGCGTCTCATAATGAACAAACATGGTGACATCCGGCTTAATCGAATCTCTCACCATATTGCTAATCTGAAGTGCGGTCTCATCCGGGTTATCCACCCCAACGATATTGCCGTCATCGCTTATTCCTACATACAGCTGCCCACCGTTGCCATTCGCAAATGCAATGATTTCCTTCCTGATATCTTCGGTAACGGATGCCTTGAATTCCGTCCGTTCACTCTCCCTACGTTCCATATTCCCTCCGGCGGTTCTATTAAATGGTCCAATTAAGTGCTTCCATCCAGCGACTCCGCTAACGTTCCATTTCCCTCTTATGTTATCAGAATCATATCAAATCATATCAATCATGTCAATCGAATCATTTTCTCATGACACGATTCTTTAAACCCTGGCAGCAAAGGCCCTGGCATCATACTACCGGCACCGAATCTAGGCATCCACCCCAGACATCGATTTACCAGGCATCCCCCACAAACATCGATTTACCAAGCATCCACCACAGACATCGAATTCCGGGCATCGAAAAAGGAGGCGTTTCCGCCTCCCTCATCGCTCTATTACTTATCCGACTTATCGCTCTTATCGGCCTTCTTCACCTCGCCGGTCTTGAAGATAATCTTGCTCTCACCGTTCTGATCCGAGGTCTTGCCGCCCACGAACGAACCGTACGATGCGGCATCGATGGTTGCCTTCACGCGGTTCACCGTGCTCTTGAGATCCTTCTTGTCGATGGTGGATACAAGCTTCTCAATTCCTTCTTCGTTAAAAGTATTCATCGACGTGCTCAGTGTCTCCGCACCTTCCGACAGCGTGTTGGCGCCATCCGAGAGCTGACCCATGTAGGTGACAATCTGATCGGCACCGGTTGCCAGGCTGGATGTTCCCGTCTTCAATGTTGTATTAATTCCGGTCTGCAGGGCGTTGATTCCCTGTAATGCACCCATGTGGAAATTACCCTCTGCATCGGTATATCCGTTGACACCGGCATCCAGGCTTGCCGCACCGGTATTCAAGCTGGTTACTGCTGCTGCCAGCGTGCCATCCTTATAGCTCTTGCCATCTTCCGTCTTTGCACCAACGGCAGAATCCAGCTTCGATGTTCCTGTTGCCAGGCTCTCTGCGCCTTTCGTCAGAGTCTGAAGGCTCTTGGTGGATTCCTCTGATGTCAGCTGCTGATACAGTGCATCGGCAGTTGCCTTCGCCGTCTTTACATTCTTCGAATCAGTGTTGACCGAATCCACAGTATCCTTGACATCGGATTCGTAATCACCCAGCTTGTCCTTCGCACTATTCAGTGCGTCGACGGTATCCTGATCTCCGGCCTTCTCTGCGGCCTTAATAGCGGCATCCAGTGCCTCATCCACTTCATCGTGAGATGGCTCTGTAACTGCATCCGTATTCACGTCCTTCAGCGTCTCACTGATGGTATTGACAGTACCTGCCACCGATGTAATGGTTGTTCCCAGCTGTCCGACACCTTTACTAACCTCGGCAGCACCTGCCTTGAGGGCAGCGGTGCTTTCGGTCAGTCCGCCTTCGCCGGTGACCTTCTCCTTGAGCTGGCTGGTACCTTGCTTGAGCTGCGTCGTTCCGGCAGACAGGCTCTGTGCGCCGGTAACAAGCGTTGCTGTATTTTCGGACAGCGAATCTACGCCCGCATCAACCTGCTTTGCTCCATCCGATACCTGCTCAGTGCCCTCCTTGATCTGGGAAGTGCTGCTTGCCAGCGTGCTGGCGCCTTCGGCGAGCTGTTCACTTCCGTCAACCAGCTGTGTCGATGCATCGGAGAGCTGGTTCAGGGATTTCTCCAGCTTGTCTACCAGGCTGGAAGCATCGTCCAGCTTCGAGGTATCCGTGTCACTCATGAATCCGGAATCGGCTACGGTGTAGGTTCCGTCGATTTCGAAATTCGTCGTCTTCGCGGTGATGGTTACATGATCTGGAATATCCAGCGAAGAAATGTTCAGATCGGAGGATACGCCCGGAAGCGCGATACCGACTACTGCGGTGTTATCGCCATCATTGATGGCCTTGCCGTTGTTGACCGTTACATTGCTGAAGTTATCGTTGCTGAGAACCAGCGCACTGATAATCGCATATGGACGAGTCATGCTGTATCCGTCCACGCTGACGCTGTCGTTCACGGTGTAGTCGAAACGGATGGTGACGTTCCCGGATTTGCCGGCAATTTCTTTGGCGGACATCTCGGTACCGTCCAGGGAATAAGTAACTTTTACTTTTACCGGAAGTTCCCCATCATAATCGCCCGTGTAACTGATGTCGTTACCGTCGGCATCCCACACCAGGTTGTTGCCGTCCTGCGCGTATTCCTCGTCGCCGGAGGTATTTGTAATGTTCTTCAGTGTGGAGTAATCCTTGATGTTTCCATCTCCGCTGTTCTTCAGCCACTCACTGACAGAGACCTCGCTGGTGTTGCCGTCTGCGTCGAGAACCGCGTAGACGGTCTCGGACTTGTCGCCACTCGCTGCGTTCTCCAGCAGCTCCGGATAAGTCTTCTTGAGTGTCTTCTCTGAGTCTGTCGCGGCATTGGCCGTGTTCATGTGCGGCACGTAGAAAAGCACCGTGCTGCATACCAGCACCCCGGCGAGAATCGGGGCGCCGATTTTCTTGAGTTTCGAGTTAAGCTTTACCATTGTTCAACAATCCTTTCATGCCCCTTGTAGTTCTACAAATTATTTTATCAAATGCCATAAGCATTGACGGTAACAGGAATATAACGACGATCATACTGATCATGGCGCCTCTTGCCATCAGCGCGCACATCTGGCTGATCAAGGCGATGTTGGAGTATATCGATACGCCGAAGGTGGATGTGAAGAATCCCAGGGCGCTGACCAGTATGGACGGAATCGAGGTCCGTACGGCCACGTCGATGGCATCTCTCTTGCCCAGGCCATTCATTCGTTCGGTCTTGTATCTCGTCGACATCAGTATCGCGTAGTCGACCGTGGAGCCCAGCTGAATCGTCGTGATACAGATTGGTATCAGGAACGGCAGCTCCACACCGGTGAATCCGCAGATGCCCATGTTGATGAATATCGCCAGCTCGATGACCGCAATCAGGATGAACGGCAGCGATATCGACTGGAGCACCGCGAAGATAATCAGGAAGACCAGTATGATGGAAATCCAGTTAACTCGCTGGAAATCTGTCTTCGTCAGCTTCAGCAGGTCCTTGTTGGCCGGCGCCTCGCCGAGCACGATGGCCTTCTTGTCGTATTTCTGGACGATGGTGTTCACCTGATCAATCTGATTGTTGACCTCGTCTGTGGAGACTCGGTATTTGGAGTTGACCAGTATCAGCTGGTGATCCTCAGATACCAGTGAATCGGTAACCTCCGATGGCAGAATGTCCTTCGGAATAGAGCTACCCAGCACGGAGTCGAGTCCCAGCACGCTGGTGACGCCATCCAGATCCTTGATCTCATTAGACATCTTCTTGCCGTCTTTCGCAGACAGATCGGAATCAATCATGATGAAGTACGACGTGTTGATGCCAAAATCCTCCGCCAGCTTGTTATTGGCGGTGTAGAACGGAACCTTCTCTTCCGGAATACCGTCGCCGTCGCCCATGACCATCTTAGTCAGGTCATATACATTGTTCGTGTGATTATATCCGTAGATGGCCGGGATGGCAATAATCGCGAATATCAGAATGTATATACCGTAGCGGGAGGTCAGCTTGTGCGACAGTCTGTCCGCACTCGGAATCAGCGACTTATGCCGCGTCTTCTTGAGCTGCTTGGTGAAGTACAGAATCAGCACCGGCAGTACCGTGACACTGCAGATAACGCCGAGCACAACGCCCTTCGCCATAACCAGACCCAGGTCCAGGCCCAATGAATAGGTCATGCCGCACAGCGCCAGGAATCCGGCCACCGTGGTAATCGAGCTTCCGGTAACCGATACGAGCGTCGCATCGATGGCCTCCGCCATCGCCGGTTCCGGCTCCATGCCCAGGTCCAGCTTCTCCATGTAGCTGTGCCACAGGAAGATGGAATAGTCCATGGTAACGCCCAGCTGCAGCACCGCCGCAATCGCTTTCGTGATGAACGACACTTCGCCGAAAAAGATGTTCGACCCCATGTTGTACAATATCGCCATTCCGATGCTGGCCAGGAAAATCACCGGCGCCAGATACGAATCCAGCAGAATCATCATCGCAATCAGGCAGAGTACAACGGCCACAGCCACGTACTTATATTCCTCGGATTCCGCGATATTCTTGAGGTCCAGCACCATGGATGTCATGCCGGCTACATAGGTGTCCTTGTTCCCCGCCTTGCGCACCTGCGTCAGCGCCTCCATCGTGCGCTCGTCCGACGTGCCGGTATCGTAGAAAATCACCAGCATCGTCGCATCATCATTCTTGATGTTGTCCTGCACAATCTCCGGATACATCGATATCGGCGTATTCGGATTGATGACCGATTCGAGGTTGAGCACGGATTCCACGTGATCAATCTTCTCGATGTCCTCCTTCATCTCCGCAATCGCGTCCGATTTCATGTTCTCGACAACCATAATGGAGAAGCCGCCTTTATTGAACTCCTCCATCAGCAGATCCTGACCCTTCACGGTCTCCAGATCGCTTGGAAGATAGGAGAGCAGGTCGTAATTTACTTTCGTCTTAATCATTCCCAGCGTCGCCGGAATCAGCAGCACCAGGGACACAACCAGAATGATGTGCCTCAGCTTAACGACTGTCTTGCCCAGTTTCATCTCTTTGAGTCCTCTCTTGCTAAAAATAAATTTCTTCGTTCCCTACGTGGCCGACCGGCCACAAATGACCATTGGTCATTAATACATTCCGTATGGTAGCACTAAAATGACCAATAGTCAACAATTTAAAAATATTTTATTTCGAACAAGATGTTAGAAACTCTTAAAAGCTTATCTCATATGGGTTGCATGTTTGTGACCGGCGGTCAAAATATATTGACTCGCGTACAAAATAATGCTATATTAATGGCGAATTGGGCATTACGCCCGCTGTTTTCTACTACTATATGTCTGATATATTTCTGATGTGCCGATGCAGATTGGCATCACCTTATCCTGTATATCCATCGGGCAATTCGCCCTAAGTAACATATTTTTACCAGAATCATCGAGGCATCCATGACTAAAGTTGATCTCAAGAAATCCAAGAAACGCCAGGACATCCTGGACAGCGCTTACGAGCTTTTCACCACGAAAGGCTTCTCGAACACCACCATCCTCAACATCGCGCTGGGCGCCGGCGTCGGCAAGGGCACGTTCTACCTCTACTTCGACAGCAAAGAGGCGGTGCGCAGCGAGCTGATTATCCGGAAGGCGTCTTCCATCCTCACCACCGCGGTGGACGAGGAGGAGAAGCACCTGGGCGGGCTGCGCGGCGTCGGGCTGGCCGACCGCTTCATCTACGTGGCGGACTACATTCTGAATTACCTATCGCAGGATCTGGTCCTGCTCAAATTCATCTCGAAGAACCTGAGCTGGGGCCTGTTCCTCAACAGCACGATTGAGTGCGACTCCGCGGATTCCATCAGCTTCAAGGAATTCATCCAGCGGCTGATTGAGAAGGAGCACACACCGCTTCGCGACCCGGACCTTCTCATCTATACGCTGATTGAGCTGGTGAACTCCACCTGCTACACTGTGATTCTGCACAGCGACCCGTTCTCCTTCGAGGAGTACAAGCCGTACCTGTACCACAGCATCCGGCTCCTGATTGAGGACGCCATCGAGAAATAATTGCCCGCGTTCAGGTCTATTTGTCGTCATCCGCAACGGTTGATTGCTCATTATTCGGAAGCGCGAACTACCGGGCTTTCCGGACTTTATTCTGCGTCATCAATTGTTGCAAGATTCGCAAAGCGTCTTCGTTACATATTTCGGTCAAAAATAGCGGCATCCTGTATCGTGATTAGACATCGGAGCCTCGCTTCGGTTAGTTATCTCTAATCATCATACAGGATACCGCTTTTCGATTGTGCTGTCAATATCCGACTTGTCATTCGGATGTTCCTGCATTTATACTTTCTACTTCTATCCTGTCCGTGAGAATCGTCTTTCTCTTGGATTCCGGTCTATCCATCTCGGATACGCAAATGATATAATCACATTATCGAATGGCATCCCCATTAGGGGCTGTGCTCTTCCCAGAGACAGAATACTCCCTGCTTCGGTTGTTGCTGCGCACTTCTTACAGTTATTATGTAAGTGGCGCAACTTTCCGATTCGAAGCGGCAAGTATCCAATTCTTTATTATTAGATTGCGAAGGAGGCGACCGTTATGACCGAGAATACGAACAACAATGTCAGCCATGCTGCT
The DNA here is from genome assembly GCA_963630135.1 of Oscillospiraceae bacterium. Classification (GTDB taxonomy): domain Bacteria; phylum Bacillota; class Clostridia; order Peptostreptococcales; family Anaerovoracaceae; genus Mogibacterium_A. The sequence continues at coordinate 1,803 of CAVGMK010000036.1, read as the reverse complement.
ACCTCTGCTCCGGTAATGCGAAAGAAATTCAAGGATATCGAAGTCTCCGCTCTTGGCTTCGGCGGCTTCCGCTGGCCGATGGAAGAAGCGAATCCGAAGCGGATTGACCGGCCGCGAAGTCACGCCCTCGTAGACGAATGTTTCCGCTGCGGCATCAACTATTTCGACACTGCTTACACCTACCAGCAGGGCGATTCCGAGCGCTTCTTCGGTGAGAGTCTGACCCGCTATCCGAGGGACAGCTACTACCTCGCGACGAAGTTCTATGTGGTGGCCAACCCGAATGTGGAAGAGGTTTTTACCGAGCAGCTCCGGAGATGTCAGACGGATTATTTTGATTTTTACCTGATTCACTGTATGGACGAGAACAACATGCCGGCATACATGGATCCAGAGAACGGTTATCTGGATTATTTGCTGCGCCAGAAGGCGGCGGGGCGGATTCGCTATCTCGGCTTCTCATCGCATGCGGAGCCGGAGTCGCTTCGGCAAATTGTGGACTGGTACGACGGGTTCGACATGGCGCAGATTCAGCTCAACTATGTTGATTGGGATTTCCTCCGCGCGAAGGAGCAGTATGAAATTCTGGCGGAACGCGGGATTCCGGTATGGGTGATGGAGCCGCTGAAGGGCGGGCGGCTCTCGACGCTGAGCCCGGATGCCACAGCGATTCTCCGCGAGGCGCACCCGGAATGGTCGCTGTCCTCCTGGGGCATGCGTTTCCTGCAGACCCTGCCGGGCGTCCAGACGGTATTAAGCGGCATGAATACGCTGGAGCAGATTCAGGATAACACGGCGACGTTCTCTTCGCCGCATCCGCTCTCGGACGAGGATCTTCGCGTTCTTTTCCGCGCGAAAGATGCGTTCATGCAGCACCTGGGTGTTCCGTGCTCAGAATGCCGTTACTGCTGCGCATCCTGCCCGGCCGAGCTCGATATACCGCTCCTGATTCGCGCGTACAATGAGCTGAGTATGGGCGGGGAGACCTGGCGGTTTGCCGGCCTGATGAACGCCAAGGGACCGGAGAACTGCCTCCACTGCAACACCTGTCTGACGCGGTGCCCACAGCGCATCCGGATTCCGGAGGTGCTGGAGAAGTTGGCGGCGATGCAGGCGAAATAGCGTCTTGCCGGATTAAATATCTTCATCAAAAATTCCCCCAGGCCTTCGCCCGAGGGAATTTTCTTGTTCCATTATACTTTATTTCACGCCATCGGCCAGCCCGATAGTCTGTTAACATAACCATGGTTAATAACCACGGATTCCGAAGAGACGCCAGGCTTGCCAACCAAGAGTTCTTCGGGATTCCCTTTCTTTTTTGATTGGCTGTCATTATACAGAGCAATTGAGCGACATGCAATGAAATTCTTTTGTAATCAGGCTGCGTTAGCAGCTACAATATTAGATTTGTGTCCTGGCAACTGGATTTCCTTCTTCTAGCCAGGCTATTTTCCTTTCGACCTGCCAGAAATTTTTTCCATCGAAAATCGGAGCCTCCAGGAATTGCTTCTTTGCATTCTCAATATCTTCTGTTTCTATTTCAAACACCCTGAGCCATTGTATTCTCCCGTCTTTTTCAACAATCGAATGAAAGAGTGCATTATCTTCATTTATAGCTTCCCATTTATCAACAAAGAAAATTTGTTTTCCAATCAATGCATCTTTCTGTGCTTCGCACCAGTATATGTACCCATCAAGATATAATGTTGCTTCTGAATACCATCCTGTATCCAAGAACTGTTCTAATTTTCCATTTATCATAGTCCGTACACCTCCAGATACTTCTTATATTTTTCATAAATT
>CAVGMK010000035.1:0-4562 GCA_963630135.1 Oscillospiraceae bacterium | reverse complement strand
TAACTGAAATCATCGAGTAATTCCCAACGAATCATCGAGATTGCGGATAACCAATTGAATCCTAGGAGGGATGCCGAGAGGCATCCCTTTTCTAATAATCAGGGGGTCTTATGATGGATAGAAATAAACGACCTTGGAGAAAATGGCTGACCCATACCGTGTATTTCCGGCTGGGATTGACCGTATTCGTAGTATATCTGCTGATATACTATTGGGCACGCATCGAGAAAGTGCTATTCCTGTTCGGGAATGCGATGGCACCGCTGGTGATGGGGGCGATCATCGCCTACGCGGTGAACATCCTCTTCTGTTTCATCGAACGACATTACGATAAAGTGTTCCGTGGGCCGCGTTCGCAGCGCTATCGGAAAGGCATCTGCATTGCCGGTTCGTATCTCTTGCTGTTCGCCATCATCGTGGGCGTCATCTGCGTGCTGGTACCGCAGCTGACGGAATGTCTCTCCCTCTTAATCTCGCAGAGCGATTCCGCTCTGAGTCACTTGGTGGAATTCCTGAAGTCTGTGCCGGTGCTGGAGAAATACGGCGTCCTGCTGGAGAACAAATTCAGCGATTCGAACCTGAGCAAAGAGCTGGTGGATGCCGCCCTGAATCTGCTCCAGAACGGCAATACCGGCTGGATTAATAATGTAACCTCTGTTGTACAGAAGGTGACCGGCGCCGCCGCATCGGTATTAATCGGTATTGTGTTCTCCTTCTACGTGCTGTGCAACAAGGAGACATTGAAGCGCCAATGCGTGCAGGTTATGGAGACATATCTCAAGGGACCGAATGAGAAGATTCTGGAGATTCTGGATGTCTTCAATACAAGCTTCCGCAGCTTCATCGTGGGACAGGTGGAAGATGCCTGTGTCCTGGGACTGATGTGCGCAGTCGCCATGTTCATCTTCCGCATGCCGTATGTGGGAATGATTGCGGTTATCATCGCCGTTACGGCGCTGGTACCAATTGTCGGCGCGTTCGTTGGCGCGGTGGTAGGATTCGTGCTAATCCTCTCGGTATCCTTCTCCAAAGCGCTGATATTTGTCATCATCTTCATCGTGGTGCAGCAAATCGACAACAACGTGACCTACCCGAGAATCGTGGGTGGCTCCATCGGCCTCCCGGGCATCTGGGTGCTGGCCGCAGTGACCATCGGCGGCAGTTCCTTCGGAATCCTCGGCATGCTCTTCTTCATCCCGATATTCTCCTCGCTGTATAAGCTGATCCATATGGATATGGAGCGGCGGAGTGCGAAGGCGAAGCGGGATGCGGATTCGGAGCCGAAGGAAACCTCGGAAGATCCTATAGAGGCGGAAACGCAAGTGAATCCGGAAACAGCGGTTAAAAATAAAGAATGATGATGCAGAATTGGCCGATGGGTGCTCAGATGACGAGCGTCACGGATGGTGCGACTATGGCTGAATCGAGCGGCGCAGCAGGATACTTCACAAGATAACACCCAGGATAACACCCAAGATAGCACCCAAGATGAGAGACATTAAACGCTTATTGAGCATGGAGAACATGGTCACATCCCCTGATGCCCCATCGGTTTAAACCCCTTTTCAGCTAAGCTTAAGACGGAAATATTACAATACGAGCAGCCGCCACGGTGGCTGCTTTTCTATGGTGTTCACAATTCTGCGGTATCCATGAATACCGCAGTGGATTGTGGTATAATAACACTGTATGTCTGGAGGCAAGGAGGCGTTATGATTGTTTTTAACCGCGTAACGAAGAAATATGGAGATAATGTCGCACTGAACCACGCGACAGTGCATATTGAGAAGGGTGATTTCGTATTCCTGGTCGGGCCAAGTGGCGCGGGGAAAACTACTTTTATCCGGCTGATTCTCAAGGAGATTGATCCGGATCGGGGCACGATCTACGTGGGCGGCAAGGATGTGACGCGCATGAGTCACTGGGAGATTCCGATGCTTCGGCAGAAGATTGGAATGGTCTTCCAGGATTTCCGGCTGCTGGAGAAGAAGACGGTGTATGAGAACGTGGCTTTCGCGATGGAAGTGCAGCACAAGAAGAAGAAGGTCATCCGGAAGGAGGTGCCTTTCGCGCTGGAGCTGGTGGGCATTGCGGACAAGGCGAACCGGTATCCGAACGAGCTGTCGGCCGGCGAGCAGCAACGCGTGGGCATTGCGCGGGCGATTGTCAATAATCCGAGTCTGCTGATTGCGGACGAGCCGACGGGGAATCTCGATCCGGTGACAGCGATGGAGATTATGCAGCTGCTGGAGAAGATTAATATTCGCGGGACGACGGTGCTGATGGTGACGCACGCGAAGGATATCGTGGATAAGATGAATAAGCGTGTTATTGCGATTGAGCACGGAGAGATTGTCCGGGACGAGCAGGGATCGTACGGCGAGACGCCGGAGCACCTGTATGAGATTAGCACGGAGGAGGATGAGGCGACATATGTTTTCTAGGATTGGATACACGTGGAAGCAGGCATTCTCCCAGATCTTCCGGAACAAGGGCATGAGCTTCACGGCGACGATTGCGATTACGGCGATGATGTTGATATTGGGCCTTTTCTTTGCCACGTTCGTGAACGTGGATCTCTTTGCGGAGGTCATTCAGCAGGATTACAACGTGATTGAAGTCTATCTGGAGGACAAGAACGACGACGCGAAGAATGAGGCCATCGGGGATGACCTGAAGAATATCGACGGCGTTACCAGCGTGAAATACCGCAGCAAGGAAGACGCCATGGAGATTATGAAGGAGCGGTGGGGCGACAACGCATACCTGCTCGACAACCTGCAGAGCAACCCGCTGCCGGATTCCTATCTGGTGTATGTGAAGGATAAGGACAGTGCGGATGCGGTCTCCAAGGCGGCGCCGGAGATTGACGGTGTCGATGATATCAAATATTACCAGGATACGGTGGAGAAGCTGAGCAAGGTGACGCACGCCATTGAGGTGGGCTCCATCGTGATTATGGCTTTCCTTGTGATTGTTTCCATCATTCTGGTGGCGAACACGATTAAGCTGACGATTTTCAACCGCTCGAAGGAAATCGGGATTATGAAATACCTGGGCGCGACCGACTGGTTTGTTCGTGCGCCTTTTGTCGTGGAAGGGTTGATTCTGGGTGCGTTCTCGGCGCTGATATCCACGGGAATTCTGGGATTTGCCTACAGCCGGTTCGTGGCCTCCATTGGGCCGGACATCCTGCGTGTGCTGTCGGTGCCGGTGATCTCCACGTCGTATCTGATGCCGAATCTGCTGATTATATTCCTGGCACTCGGCGTGGGAATCGGTATTTGCGGAAGTATTATTTCGATTCGGAAGTTCCTGGATCGGTAGGAGGAATCGTGAGAATATCGAAGAAACACAACCGAATAATCGCGATGCTGCTGTGCCTTGTCCTGGCCGGCGGCAGCGTTCTTGCGGGCACCTCCGTCGCATACGCCAGCAAGGCTTCCGAAGCACAGAAGGAAGCGAAGCAGAAGCAATCAGAATCGGAAGAAGCCAGCAAGAAGGCGGAAGAGGCCGGAAAGAAAGCTGACGAAGCGGAGGACAATCTGGAAGAGGCCGTTGCGGCCATCACGGAGAAGCAATCGCAGATTGACGAGGCGCAGGCGAAGCTGGCGAAGACCAAGGCCAAGCTCAAGAAGAAGGAAGCTGACGTCAAGGAGCAGGAGGAAGCGCTGGACTCTCGGCTGGTTGCCATGTACAAGACGGGAACGGTCGGTTATGTGGATGTCATTCTGAGCTCGAACAGCATCGACGAGCTGATTACCAACCTCTCCATGGTGCAGAAGCTACTTAGTAACGACCAGAATCTCCTGAAGAAACTACGGACGGAATACGAGAAAATTAAGAAACTCAAGAAACAGCAGGAATCCGAGGAGGCAGAGCTCAAGCAGCAGAAGGCCGACCTCGAAGAATTGGAAGAGAAATATAAGGATCAGGCAGACGCGTACCGCCAGCAGCAGAAGGAGCTGGAGTCGGAAGCAGCAGACCTGGCCGCGCAGGCGAAGAAGAAGCAGGCCGAAGCGGAAGCACTACTCCAGAAGAAGTCCAGCAGTAGCAGTAGCAAGAAGACTTCGAGTGGTGCCTACGTGTGGCCGTGTGAAGGCCCGCTGACGTCGTATTATGGCTGGCGAACTCACCCAATCTTTGGCACTCGCACCTACCACGACGGATATGACATCGCGGCATCCACCGGCACGCCGGTCTATGCCGCCGGTAGCGGTGTGGTCACCATGGCGTCCGTCTACGGCGGCTACGGCAACTGCCTGCAGATCTACATCGGCAACGGTTACACCACGCTCTACGGCCATCTCTCCGGCTTCGCAGTCTCGAACGGCGAATACGTTGAGAAGGGTCAGGTGGTGGCCTACGTCGGCAGTACCGGCTGGTCCACCGGCCCGCACCTGCACTACGGCCTCATCAAGAACGGCAGCTTCGTGGATCCGAAGAGCATCTATTAGTGGGACGGTCATTCGGAATGAAGATTGGAATTAAGATTAGAGAATCTTGGATACAAATGCATGATGCGAGACATGCGTAATTGCAGATGAATAAGCGCATTCAAA
>CAVGMK010000034.1:0-10297 GCA_963630135.1 Oscillospiraceae bacterium | reverse complement strand
AGACCGCACTCCGCGCCAATCCCCGGACAGGTCAGCCGATACGAAATCCGCTGAATCAAATCCTCTCTGCCCACAATATATCCGCCGGACAGCGCGAGCCCGCCGCCCGGATTCTTAATCAGCGAACCCGCCATCACGTCCACGCCGAAATCCGTCGGCTCCTCAAGATCCACAAATTCGCCGTAGCAATTGTCCACCATCACAACGATGTCCGGGCGTAGCCGGTGCACCTCTTCCGTAACGAGGCGAATGCTCTCCAGCGGAATGGCCGGCCGCCAGTCGTAGCCCGTGGAACGCTGAAGCGCCACCACGTGCGTATCCTCATGCAGCGCTGCCACAATGGCTTCCAGGTCCACATCCATATCCGGCCCCAGCGGAACCTCGCGGTATTTGATACCGTAATCCTTCAATGTTCCGGTAAAAGCAGACTTCTCTCCCCCATCTTTTCCGATGACCGTCTGGAGCGTGTCATATGGTGTGCCGGTCACCTCCAACAGCTCCTCCCCCGGCTTCAGGATGCCGAAGAGTGTCGTCGCAATCGCGTGCGTCCCGTTCACGATATTCGGGCGGACCAGCGCCGCTTCCGTATGGAAAATCGAAGCATACACCCTCTCCACCGCCTCACGGCCGGCGTCATCGTATCCGTATCCCGTATTCCAGCCGAAATGCGTATCGCTGATATGATTCTCCTGGAAAGCCTGCAGCACCTTGAGCTGATTGATGGCACAAATCTCATCCTGGAGATCGAACGCCTCCTTCAGCGAGTCCTCCGCCTTATCCAGATAATCCAGAATATCTCTCCGGATGCCAAAATCCTTGATTAAGTGTTCTTTGTATAGCTTCTCTGCCACGATCTATTTTTCCTCTCTTTCTATTTCCCATTCCATATCCTTGACCAGATCCCGCTTGACATTCATCTTGTGTGAAGCGTAGAGCTGGGTCGTCGTCACCTGTTCGTGATCGAGCAGCGCCTGCACATCATAGATGGAGTTGCCGCGTCCAATCAGGCTCGTCGCCGCCGTCGCCCGAAGCTTATGCGGGCTGTATCCCCCCTTCCGGGTCGTGTGCAGCGGGATAGAGGTATATTTTTTTACCAGATCCCGAATGGCACGCTGCGTCATCCGCTTGCCCTGCAGCGACAGGAACAGCGCGTCCTCGTCGGACTCGTTCTGTATCACGATATGGCTCCGCTCATTGTCCAGATAATCCCGCACGACCCTCTCCACCGACTGATTCAGCGGCATGATGGATTCCTTGTCCCGTTTGCGGTAGATCTTGAATTCACCGCGGGAGAAGTTAAAAGAAGATACGTTCAGCTGTTCAAGCTCCGAGAGCCGCAGACCGTACGTCAGGAACAGGATGAGAATCGCCTTGTCCCGAAGCTTCGTCTTCTCCCAGTAGGTCCGCTCATGTTCCGTCAGGTGGGCGCCGGTGGTGACCGCATCGAGCATCACCATGACCTCATCGTCCTGGAGCGCTTTAATCTCGCGCTCTCCCGGCTTCGGCACGCGAATCGGGTCGAAACCGTCCGTGATGTTGTGCTCAATCAGGCCGTCCCGGTACAGATTCTTGAAGAGAACGGAGACCGACGACTTCTTCCGGGACAGCGTCTTGCTGTTGTTCTCGTAGATGGTGACGGTCTTGCCGTTGTCCACCTTGTACTTCCGGCAGTAATCCAGGTAGATGTTGATGTCCATCGCCGTAATCTGGTTCAGCTCGTCCAGCGTAATCTGGTCCGGCGTGTCCGCGTCCGTCAGCGAGGTCTCGTGAATCAGATATTGAAAGAAGAAATGGACGTCCCGGAGGTATGCCAGGCGGGTGTGCGGCAGGACATTGCCCTTGAGGTAGATGAAATACGAACGAAGGGACTTCGGCAGCTTCGCTTCCAGCCCCTCGCATTCCAGGAAAATCTCGTTCTCCCGCTCGATGATGTTGTCCGGTTTGTCACTTTTGTTGTGAATCTTGTAGTCTTTCATCGTCTATACTTTCGATAATCCGTTCCTGCATCTGTTCGCTCTGAGTATAATCCGGCTTCCCTTCGGATGGCGTCAGACTGAATTCGTGCCATTCGTCTATCCAGAAGTCATGTCATTCGTGTATCCGGAAATACCTATTCTATCCCCATCCGGTTCCCCGGATGGGCGCAATCACGATTCTCTCCGGGCCTGAATGATTATTTCGTCTCCAGAATCCGGTCCACGATATTTCCCACCGAATCATGCCGCTGGATTTCAATCCAGTGAATCATGTCGCCATAACGCTTGAGCCAGGTGAGCTGGCGCTTCGCATAATGTCTGGAATTCTTCATCACTTCCAAGATAGCATCCTTCAGCTCCGGAATCTCGCCGTTGTAATAGGCGAACAGTTCCTTGTAACCGATGGCTTTCCGTGCCGGTGCGGACTGGTCGAAGCCCATCTTCTTGAGATTCTTAATCTCATCCAGAAGACCGGATTTGATCAGCTTAATTACTCTCTTGTTGATTCGTTCGTACAGCCACTCGCGATCCATGGTGATGCCGAAGAAACGGAAATCATACCCCTGGCGAAGCGGGCACTGATTCAGATTCTTCACGCCGGAGCCCTGTTCGAAGGCTTCAATCGCCCGAATCACCTTCCGGGTGTTGTTCGGATGGATGCGCGATGCGGAATCGGCATCCAATGCGGACAGGAAATCGTACATGTACTGACCGCCCCGCTCTTCTGCCATCTCTTCGAGTTCCTTACGGCGAGCACCACCATCCCTTGGTACCGCGGCAAAATCCATGTCATAAAGCACCGAATTCAGATAGAGTCCGGTTCCGCCGCAGAGAATCGGCGTCTTGCCCCGGGCGAGGATGTTGTCGATGACCTTGAGCGCCACCTTCTGGTAGGCCGCAACGGTCATCTGGTTCCTCGGATCCACTACGCCATAGAGGTGGTGTGGCACCGCATCCATATCGGATTTACTCGGCTTGGCGCTGCCGATATCGAAATATTTGTACAGCTGAATCGAATCGCAATTGACAATCTCTCCGCCAATGCGTTTGGCCAGATACTGTGCAATGAGGCTCTTGCCGACCGCGGTCGGACCGGTGATGATGTATACGGTGTTCTTCATAATCTGTTTCCCTCTTAGTTTCCCTTATATGTTCTACTCGGACGCCTACACGCCTAATCGAAGGTTTCCTTCCGGCGTCCTCCTTGCATGCTCTACCGGAGTCACCTTCGCATATTTAACTTGGATGTTCCGTTCGGTTGATTCACTCGCGGGTTTCATCCGTATTTTCCACTCGGCTGTTGCACTCACATGTTGCTCATGCGCATTTCACTTCTGTTTCTAGGTTCTACTTCCTCCGGAAAGCCCGCTCTATTTCATACTTCGAAATGCGAATAAAGGTCGGCCGTCCATGCGGACAGCTGAACGGATTGATGCACTGAGACAGCGAGGTCAGCAGCTGGCGAATCTCTTCGTCCGAAAGATGGTCGTTCGCCTTCACCGCCGACTTGCAGGACTTCATAATCAGCTTGTCGACAACTGGCGTGTTCCGGTGCAGATGAATCTCGTTCTCCTGAATCTCCATCGTCTCGCGGGCGAAGGTATCTGCCTCCGATAGCTCCATGCAAGCAGGAATTCCGCGAATGATGAAGGTATTGGTGCCGAAATCCTCGATATCATACCCAATGCGCCGGAGAATATCCATCCACTTCCGCTCCCCACAGTACACATCGCTCGAGGTGTTCAGCAGAATTGGCGTCAGAATCGGCTGCGGCAAGTGCTCTCCCCGGTTGTACTGGCGGACCAGCTTCTCGTAGAGAATGCGTTCGTGCGCGGCATGCTGATCCAGCACGAAGAGATTGTCTCCCGCACGCGTGATGATATACGCGTTGAACACGTATCCGCAGACCTGCAGCTCGCCGAAATCGAACAGCCTCGTCGTCGGTGGCGCCAGCGGAATGCTCTCGCCATCCCCGCAGGATAATTCCGGCGAGGCCGAAGGATATTCGGCTTCCGTCTCCCGCAGGTAGATATCCTTCCCGCTCGGCTCCCCTTCATCATACACTACTTCTGTGTTCGTGGTGTGTAGCGCGGTATATTGCATCCCAGCGTCCGCGCCCTCTCCGGCGGATTTGGATTCACCACCTCGTCCGGAGATGTCATATTCTTCCCCGGCGAATTCTGCTGTGCCGCACCGTGCCAGCGCAGTATGTTCCACGTCCTTTCCGTCATATAGCGAAGTAGCATGTTCCTTGTCCTTCCCGGCATGGGGCGAAACATCCTTCCCGGCATGGGGCGAAGCCGCATGTTCCTTGTTTCGGAGGAATTCCCGGATGCCAAGCTGTTCCGTCCGCTCTTTCGGTTCCTGCCCTGGGATTCCATTTCTTCCAGCGGCTTCCCGGCCAAAAATAGTTTCGCCACCGTCCGCTTCGTCCGATTTTCCCGAAGAATTGCCCGGCTCGATTCCGGTACGAATATCGCCCTGCGTTCCCGGTATGGATTCTTCGGTATAGAAGACGCTTCTGACTGCATCCGCGATATCCTGCTTAATCTCCTTGGCTTCTAGGAACTTGATTTCCTTCTTGTTCGGGTGAATATTTACATCGATGGATTCCGGCGGCACCGTGATGAACAGCACCGCAATCGGATATCCGGAGAAAATCCGGTCGCCATATCCATCCATCAAGCCTTTTTCGATGACATCACTCTGAACGTATCGTCCATTCACGAAATAAATCTGTCCGCTCCGGTTCGTCCGGGTCGTTCCCGGATCAGAGATATATCCGTGGACGTAAGTCCCCTGAATTTCCAGGAGATGAGCGAAATCCCGCGACGGATAGATTCGGGTGATAACGCTCTGGTAGTCGGAAGTCCCGGGAGTAGTAAATATATTTTTACCATTGTTCATCATCTGGAAGGAAATTCCGGCATAGTAGATGGCCATTTTCTGGACAAAATCAATGATGGCGGACGCCTCGGCGGCATCGCTACGCATGAATTTGCGGCGAGCCGGCGTGTTGTAGAAGACATCTTCCACCAGCATGGTCGTGCCGATATTGACGCCGGCCGGTTCCGGCTCGAAGCAGCGGCCGCCCTGAATCTCCAGGCGAGTGCCAATGGCCTCGTCCTGGGTGCGGGTGAAGATGGTCAGACGGGAGATAGCGCAGATACTGGCCAGCGCTTCGCCTCGGAAGCCCAGCGTCGAGATGTGATCCAGGTCTTCCAGCGTCCGGATCTTGCCGGTGGCGTGGCGCTCGAAAGCCAGCGGCACCTCGGCAGCCGGAATACCGCAGCCGTTGTCGGTCACGCGGATGTAGGACTTGCCGCCACCGCGAATCTCCACGATGATGCGATTCGCGCCGGCATCGATGGCATTCTCCACCAGCTCCTTCACGATGGAAAGGGGGCGTTCAATGACTTCACCGGCGGCGATTTTATCTGCGATATAACTATCCAGTATCTGAATCATAATCCATCTTCCTCATCCTTCGAGTTGATATCATCTGTCGGGTTAATATCCATTCGCTTAATTTCATCCTGGATGGATTGCAGCCGGAGGAGTGCCTCAATCGGGGACATCCGGTTAATGTCTAAGTGGCGGATTTCCTCTGCCAATGCGTCGTAGCGGGAATCGCGAGCTTCAGCCGGCGTTTCCGGCACGCCATCGGATGGAAAATCTGCCGAGGATTCCGCAGCAAAGTCTGTATCGGTGGATGCAGCGGCTTTCCAGGCAGTGCTCCCATGAACAGATATATCGGATTCTGCCATAGCACCGGCTACACCCGTTTCATCTAATTCATCAACACTTTCCGGCGTCTCCTCATCCGGCTCTTCCGGCGCATCGAAGAACGTAATCTGCGGATTCAACGGAATCGGCGCGGATTGCTTCTCCAGCTCCTTCAGCTTCCGCCCGGCGTTCTGCCGGATAACCTTCGGGATACCGGCGATTTTGGCCACGTGAATACCGTAGCTCTTGCTCGCCGGGCCGTCTACTATCTTATGCAGGAAGACCACGTTGCTGCCGTTCTCCGATACCGCCACCGAGAGATTCCGCACGGCCGGGAGTTGGTCGCCCAGCACGGTCAGCTCGTGGTAATGCGTGGCGAACATGGTCCGAACGCGATGGTCATCCTCGCTGAGATATTCCGCCGTGGCCCAAGCGATGGAAAGTCCGTCGAAGGTACTGGTTCCCCGGCCGATTTCATCTAATATAATGAGACTCCTGCGCGTGGCATTCCGCAGAATGTTCGCCAGCTCGCTCATTTCGATGAAGAAGGTCGACTGACCAGATGCCAGGTTGTCCGAAGCACCAATCCGCGTAAATACCCGGTCACAGACGCCAATATGCGCACTCGCACACGGCACGAAGGACCCCATTTGCGCCATCAACACGATGATGGCAGTCTGCCTCATGTAGGTTGATTTGCCAGACATGTTCGGCCCGGTAATCAGCAGGAGGCTCTCCCCTTCCGTATCCAGGTAAGTATCATTAGAGACGAAAAGTCCGCTTCCCAGCATTTGCTCCACTGCCGGATGCCGTCCTTCCCGGATATCCAGCACGCCGGAATCGTCCACTTCCGGCTTCACATAACCCTGATTGGCCGCCACATCGGCGAACGAAACCAGCACATCCAGCAGCGCCACCGCTGCAGAGGCCTTCTGCAGATGGCCGATGTACGGCTCCATGGAAGCGCGAATCCGCCGGAAAATATCATACTCCAGCGCGTTAATCTTCGCCTCCGCGCTCAGCACCAGACTTTCCTTCTCCTTGAGCTCCGGCGTGATATACCGCTCGTTGTTCACCAGCGTCTGCTTGCGGACGTAATCCTCCGGCACCTGGTTGATATAGGACTTGCTCACATCGATGTAATAGCCGAAGACCTTGTTGAATCCGACCTTCAGCGTCTTAATGCCGGTCCGCGCTTTCTCCTGCTGCTCCAGTCCAGCAATCCATTCCTTCGCATCGCGAATGGATTCCTTCAGCGCATCGAGTTCTTCGGAGTATCCGTCTCGAATCAGATTTCCTTCTGTGATGATAAAAGGAGGTTCATCCACGATGGATTCCCCGATGATGCGGTAGAGATCATCGAAATCATCGATTTCATTCCGAATATGCTGAAGAATAGCCGCCTGGTTCAGCGTATCCAGGGTGGCGGTGATTTCCGGCAACGCGCCCAGCGTATTCTTAAGCGCCACCAGGTCTTTGCCGTTCGCTCTTCCACTGGCGATTCGGGCGCTGAGGCGTTCAAAATCATAGATTTCTTTTAACCCCTCCACCAGCGTCTTCGAAGCAGCGGGATGGGATACGAGAGCTTCGACGCCATCCAGACGCTCCCGAATCTTTGCTGCATTATTCAGCGGTTCCTTGATGAATCTCTTGAGCAGCCGGCCGCCCATGGCGGTGTGAGTATGGTTCAGGACGCCCAGGAGAGAGCCCTCAGTCTTCTTGTCATAGAGCGTCTCGAGGAGTTCGAGATTCCTCAGCGTCGAACGGTCGAGCTGCATGTAGCCTTTCGACTCCCGGATGTGAAGCCGCTGGAATTGTCCCTGCTCCTGCTTCTGGGTTTCCGCCAGATAGAGCAGTAGCGCACCGGTTGCCTGCACCAGCTCCGTCTTGCCATCGAGGTCCAGCGAAATCAGCGATGCTGCATGGAATTGGTTCAATACCGTCTTCTCACAGAGGCTTCTCCGGAAATAGGAGGTGTCCAGGCCGTTCAAATAGGCGGAAATCTGTGGGTCTTCCAGCGCTTTCGCCAGCTCTTCGGCGTTCGACGAATTGTCGTAGATAATCTCCCGCGGGGATATCTTCACCAGCTCGCTGATCATGGCGTCATAGTCATTTCGCTGTTCCACTTGCGTGCAGGAGAGCTCACCGGTGGTGATATCTCCGTAAGCGATGGCGATGGTGCCTTTATTTCCGTAGACAGCAGCGATATAGACATTCTCGTTGCTGTCGGCCGCACCTAAGATGTCCAGCGTTCCCGGCGTGATAATGCGGGTGACTTCACGGCGAACCAGCCCCTTGGTGGTGGCTGGATCCTCCATCTGCTCGCAGATAGCGACTTTGTAGCCCTTTTCCACCAGCCGCGGAATATAGGCATCTGCCGCATGATATGGCACGCCGCACATCGGCGCGCGTTCTTCCAGGCCGCAGGCCCGGCCGGTCAGCGTCAGCTCCAGTTCCCGGGATGTCGTGATGGCATCATCAAAGAAGAGCTCATAGAAATCACCCAGGCGAAAGAAAATCAGACAGCCCGGGTTCTCTTCTTTAATCTGTAGATATTGCTGCATCATGGGTGATAATGCCATTCTTGACTCCTTCTGTTCGGATTCTCACACAATCAATCCAGGTCCTGATGGGCCTCCGCTACCAGCTTTGCGATATTTGACAGGGAAGATGCGCGAGAGAATGATGTATTGTCTTGGACATTCTCCGCATTTCCATCGAGTATGCCTGGCTCACGGACATTCATCTTAGCATTCGTACTATACTCGGTCATTGCCTCGCCGACGTTTCCTCTGGCAGAATCCTCCGCATTATTTACAGAGAAAGCATCTTCGTCATTATTCGCCGAATTCCCGGCAAAGAGCAGATATTCGATATTGCCCTTGGTCCCCTTCACCGGTGAGAAGCTGATATCCAGCGGCGTCAGGCCGCTCTCCTCGGCGTAGCCCAGGACCTTCTCGATGACCTCGCGGTGAACAGCGGGATCTCGGACGATGCCGTTCTTTCCCACCTGCTCCCTACCGGCCTCGAACTGCGGCTTAATCAGGCAGACCATATGCCCGCTGTCCCGAAGCACCTTCTTGACTACCGGAAACATATGTTTGACGGAGATGAAGGATACATCGATGGATACGAAATCAATCGGTTCTTCAATGAGATCCGTGTCCAGGTAGCGGATGTTGGTCTTCTCCATATTCACCACGCGAGGGTCCACGCGGAGCTTATAGTCGAGCTGACCGTAGCCAACGTCGATGGCATAGACCTTCCTCGCGCCGTTCTGCAGCATGCAGTCGGTGAAACCACCGGTAGACGCGCCCATATCCATGCAGACCGTATCCTGAAGCTGAATCGGAAAGACTTCCATCGCCTTCTCCAGTTTGAGGCCACCGCGGCTGACGTATGGGCAGAGCTTCTGCTTGACCACAAATTCCTGTTCCGGGTCGAATTTCTGCCCGGCTTTATCTTCTATCTGACCGTCGACCGTCACCAGTCCGGCCATAATGGTTCTCTTGGCTTTATCCCTGGATTCGACCAGCCCCTTCTGAACCAGGATCACATCCAGTCTTTCTTTCTTCAAAGTAGTCCAGTACTCCTTTCACAATATCTTCTGCAGAGATGCCGCATTCCGCCTGAAGCTCCGGAATGCTTCCCTGTTCCACGAAATGGTCCGGAAGCGCATAATTCAGGATATCGAAGGATGCTCCCTTGCACAGGCGGTCGAACGTTGTACCGAATCCGCCCATAATAGTGTTGTCTTCCATCGTTACCACCAGCTTCGAATCCGGATGCAGGATGTCCTCCGGGAAAGGTTTGACCACATGAACTGCAGTGACACCCACGCTGAGGCCGGAATTTCGCAGGCACTCCGCTGCGGCAATCGCATTATCGAGCATATTACCCACGGCCAGAATCGTCACATCCGAACCAGTGGAGATCACGGTATTCGTTCCGCTGAACGGTTTCAGGCGGAGGTGATTTCCGGCAGAGGAACCTCTTGGATAGCGGATGGCAATCGGTCCGTCATAGGAAACGGCATATTCCAGCATTTCCTCGAGCTGTTTTCCATCCGAAGGACAGAGCACCTTCATATTCGGAATCAGGCTGAGATAGGACAGGTCGAACATGCCATGATGGGTCTCTCCATCCGCGCCTACCAGTCCGGCACGGTCCACTGCGAAGACGACATGCAGGTTCTGCAGACAGACATCCTCAATCAGCTGATCGAAGGCACGCTGCAGGAAGGAGGAGTAGATGGCAACCACCGGAAGCATGCCGGCTTTCGCCATACCCGCGGCGAAGGTGACCGCATGCGCCTCCGCAATTCCCACATCGAAGAAACGATCTTCGAATTCGTTGTAGAACGGACCTAAGCCGGTCGCTGTTCCCATTGCGGCGGAAATGGCAACAATTTTGGAATTTTCTTTTGCCAGATTCACCAGCTTCTCACCGAATACTTTCGAGTAGCTCGGCGCAGAAGTTGACGATAATAGTTTACCGTCATCCACATTAAACGGACCCACGCCGTGGAATTTCCGCGGGTATTTCTCGGACCAGTAATAGCCCTTCCCCTTCTTGCTGATGACGTGCACCAGCAC
>CAVGMK010000033.1:0-6250 GCA_963630135.1 Oscillospiraceae bacterium | reverse complement strand
TTTTGCTTTTTTGAAACGTTTCATTTTGTGCTTTTGAATGGCTCTGTTTTGTGTTTTTGAAAAGAGCGGAGCTCCATTGTCCGATTAAACGGCCATTGTCAAAAACATCGCGGGAGAGATGTTATTTTGATTGCTCCGTATGATATAATTATGCCAACATTTCATCTGGAGAGAATACTGGAGGAAGTATATGAAATATTGTCCGAATTGCGGTGGCTTGTACGGGGACGATTTGCTGATGTGCCCGAAGTGCAACTGCGAACTCATGCTGAGGGATGCGATGCCGATGAATTCCGGAAATGCCGGAACGGGTGCGGCGAGAAATACCGATGCGGCGAGAAATACCGGTGCGGCACGTGGTGCCGGCGCGGCGCAGGGTCAGCGAGCACAGAATGGTAGCGCAAATGGCGCCGGCTATACGAATCGGTCCAATGGTGCAGGCGGTGCTGGATACGCGAATGGTTCCAATGGCGCCGGCGGCGCAGGCAGCGCATATACAAGAAATACACAGAATACGCAGAACACGACGTCCTACCAGACGACTACCGTCTATTACCGGGGACCGCGGGTGCTGTCCTTCTACGAGAAGACCTGGTTCATCGTGCTGTGCTTCTTCTTATTCTGGCCGGCAGCGATTGGCCTGATTATTCTGCGGATTCGCCGGAACGAGCTCTACAATAGCGCATCCACCACCACATACACACAGGGGCCTTCCTATGGTGGGAATGGAACCGGCGGATATGGATCCGGACCGGCGCAGACAGGAGGCTCACAGGCCAGACCGATGCAGACAGGAAATGCACAGGCGAGACCGGCACAGGCGGGATCTACGCAAGCATATTCCGGCGGGAATACTTCCGCGGGATACGCGGGAACCCAGACTTCCGGCAGTTACACGCGCAACGTTCCACCGTATATCCCGACCGGAAAGAGCGGTGTGCCGACCACATTGAGACTGGTCATCGGTATCATCCTCCTAATCTGCGGCTTCTCTGAGATGCCGAGTGCGTGGCACTACCGGTATTATTCGGATTTCGGCTCAACCTGCGCGGCAATTGCGTTTCTCGTCGTGTTAGGCGCCATCCTGACAGGACAGGCGCTCATGAGAAGGGGTGACTGCGCGAAATTCGAGCCGCTGATTAACCGCCGGGGCAATACGAGAATTTCTTTCATCGCCTCTGCGCTGAATATGTCGGAATCGAAAGTCCGCACGAAGCTTCAGAAACTGGTGAACAAGGGATTCCTGCGGGAGGCGAATAATAACATCGCCGCATACATCAGCGGGGAATACAATCTGGTGGTCATGACCTGGAACGGCACCCCGATTGTCCCGATTGAAGAGACGATGAAGGATGAACTGACCAAGAAGCAGGAAGAGGCCGAGAAGGCGAGAAGGGCGGCACCGATGGACATCGAGGACCGCTATCACCTGGTGCTACAGGACAACCTGCCGTCGATTACCGATGAGGAAGTGGCGAAGTCGCTGAAGAACATCGACCGCTCCATCCGCAACATCGGTGCGCTGACCAAGAGCAACGCGGAGCTCAAGGACAACAAGAGCATCCAGAACATGAAGACGAAATACATCCCGAAGGCGGTGGAATATATCGAGCGCTATGTGAAGCCGACCACCTCGGCCGAGATGAAGGAGCGGCTCAAGAACATGTTTGCGACGCTGGATGAGGCCTTCGAGAATATCGAGGAACAGATTGTGAGAAGAGAAGAGTTCGGCACCGATATCGAGCTCGACGTGCTCAAGAACACGCTGGCCAGCGAGGGCGTGCTGGATTCGGATTTCGACCTCAATACGAAGAAATAGGGATTTCAGCGCAATATAATGCGTGAACAATCATTCTTTGGCAAGCCGTCACGGGCGCGATGCGACTTGCGTGGTGCAACTTGCGAGCTGTGATATGCGAGGTGCGACCTGGAATGCTCCGCAGGAGCAGACGCCGCCGGAAGCTTCGGACAGACGGTATCCTGTGGGGTGCCGGAAGTGGCTGGCTGAATGGAATTTGTTTTTGGCAGAGATATATCTATGTAGAATAGTCCGTTAACATTCATACGCACAACGAAAGGAAAAGAACGATGGCAGACGTAATGGAAGAGAAGAAGGAAGAACTGGTTCCGGAACTGAAGATGGAGGCGGCGACGCCGGAGGCTCCGGCCACCGAAGTGGCGCTCGAAGAGAAGAACGTGGACGTTATCGCACCGATGCTGGAACTCGAATCCATCAACGCGCCGGTTGTCCAGGAGATGGACAAGGCGGACGAGGATGCGTTCCGCATGGAGAAGTTCTCGCCGGAGGAAATCAAGCAGATCAATGAATTTTCGGATAAAATTAATCTGCGCGACTCGAATGTGATTGTATCCTACGGCATTGGCGCGCAGAAGCATCTGTCGGAGTTCAGCGATGAGACGCTGAGACAGGTTCGCAACAAGGATCTCGGCGCCATTGGTGAAGAACTCAGCCACCTGATGGCTGACCTCAAATATCCGCAGGAGGAGAAGAAGGGGTTCCTGAGCGGGCTTTTTGGCAAGAGCGCGAACAAGGCAGAGACGCTGAAGGCATACTACGGCAAGGTAGAGACCGGCATCGATTCCATCACGGAGTCGCTGGAGGCGCATCAGCAGACACTGCTCAAGGACATTGCCATCTACGATAAGCTCTATGAGAACAACAAGATCTATTTCAAAGAGCTGACGATGTATATCGCAGCCGGCAAGCTGGCGCTGGAGAAGGCGCGCAAGGAAGAGCTTCCGGCGCTCAAATCGAAGGCCGAGCAGTCCGGTCTGGCAGAGGACGCACAGGATGTGAAGGATTACGCTAGCATGTGCGACCGCTTCGAGAAGAAGATCTACGACCTGAACCTGACAAGAACCGTCTGCCTGCAGAATGCACCGCAGATTCGTCTGCTGCAGAGCAACGCCGTAACGCTGAATGACAAGATTCAGACCGCGATTATCAATACGATTCCGATGTGGAAGAATCAGCTGGTTATTTCGCTGGGTGTTGCGCACGGTCAGGAAGCCGTGAAGGCACAGCAGATGGTTAGCGATACCACCAATGAGATTCTGAAGAAGAATGCAGAGATGCTTCACCAGGGTACTGTGGACATCGCCACAGAGAATGAGAGAGGAATCGTGGATCTGGAGACATTGCAGCATACCAACGAGGAACTGATTGCGACCATCGATGACCTGATGAAGATTCAGGAAGAGGGCCGCGCAAAGCGTCAGCAGGCCGAGGCGGAACTCGTGAAGATTGAGAACCAGCTCAAGGAGAAGATGCTCCAGGCGAGCCAGGCATAGTAGCGGTAACATAGCAAGATGGTTTGAACTTGCAACAAGCGCGGTGCCAAGACGGCGCTGCGGTGAAGCGGCCGATACTTGGTTGGATGAAGGGACATGAATTACGCATGTACACCCGCGCTGCGTAACTAAATGAGGAAAAACGATATGGCGGCATCCCCGGACGAGGGGGAGCCGCCGTTTTTTGTTTTTGCATACAAGACTTGAAATGGTATTCTTGAGAAATTGCGGGATGTTCCATTGACAGGGCCGGGGTTGAAGTTTAGAATACAAGTATACAATTTATGGGTAGAGTAGAGGCATAGAGAAGGTATAGTAAGGTATTAGAAAGAGTATGGAGCTGCGGCATGGCACATGCCGCGCTGAGGTGAGAAGTAATGAGTGAGATTCAACTGAGTGAGAAGTCCAATCTGTTGCAGCAGGAACCGTACAGCTATCAGCTGCAGGACGTGGATGAACCCAATTTGATGCGGGAGTTCTTCGAGTATACAGAAATACCGAAGGTATCTTTCAACTTCCGGAGAAGCCCGTACAACATGCCGAAGAAAATCTGGATTACCGACACGACGTTCCGTGACGGACAGCAGTCCCGTGAACCGTATACAGTGAAACAAATCGTGGATATCTACAAGATGATGTCGAAGCTCTCCGGCCCGAATGGCATCGTTCGTCAGACGGAGTTCTTCGTATACAGCGACAGGGATCGCGAGGCGATTGAGAAGTGCATGGAGCTCGGACTGCAGTTCCCGGAGATTACGACCTGGATTCGGGCGAAGAAGGAAGACTTCAGCCTCGTGCACGACATCGGCGTGAAGGAGACCGGAATCCTGGTAAGCTGTTCGGATTACCATATTTTCACCAAGCTGGGAATGACGCGCCGGCAGGCGATGGATCACTATCTGTCGGTGATTAGTGACGCGTTCGAAGCGGGCGTCATGCCGAGATGCCATCTGGAGGACCTGACGCGGGCGGATTTCTACGGATTCGTCGTGCCTTTCGTGAAGGCGATTCAGGAGATGTCCCGTCAGGCGAATATGCCGGTGAAATTCCGCATGTGCGATACACTGGGCTATGGCATTCCGTACGCCGGCACGGCGCTGCCGCGAAGCGTATCCGGCATTGTATACGGCCTTCAGACCTATTGCGGTGTGCCGAGTGAGATGCTGGAGTGGCATGGCCACAACGACTTCTATAAGGCGGTAGTCAATGCGGCCAGTGCATGGCTGTATGGCTGCTCTTCGGTGAACACCACGTTGTTCGGCATCGGCGAGCGGACCGGTAACGTGCCGATGGAAGCCATGATTTTCGAATACGCACAGCTCCGCGGTACACTGGACGGCATGGATACCACCGTCATCACGGATCTCGCGCGCTATTATGAGAAGAAGATTGGATACAAGATTCCGCCGCAGACACCGTTCGTTGGCGAGAACTTCAATGTCACCCGTGCCGGCATTCACGCGGATGGCCTGCTGAAGAATGAGGAAATCTACAATATCTTCGATACGAAGAAGTTCCTCAAGCGTCCGCCGCTGGTATCGCTGAACCAGAACTCCGGCGCCGCCGGCGTGGCACTCTGGATCAACGAGTCCTACAACCTGGAAGGCGAGCACAAGGTCAACAAGCACAGCGCACTGGTTAAATACATCAAGGCATGGATCGACGAGCAGTACGCGAACGGCCGTTCCTCCATCATCAGTGGCAAGGAGATTGATAAGTTGATTGAGAAGTTCGTGTCTTCGGATGTTCAGTTCGAGAACGAATAGCGTAAGAACGATTGAAACAGAAATAGCATAGAAACATCCCCGCCAGGCAGAGCGAAACAGAACAGAGAACAGCATAGATAAGAAACAGCATTACAGAAGATGAGCTCTATTCCGAAGATGTACAGTAGGGAAAAGATAGAAAGAACCGGAAGAGAAATATAACGAAAAGGCGTAAGTACAAAGGAGCAAGGACAAATGGGTAAGACGATTGCAGAGAAGATTATTGAGGCACACCTTCTGTCGGGTAAAATGAAGACCGGGGAGGAAATCGGTCTCCGAATTGACCAGACACTGACACAGGACGCCACCGGCACGATGGCCTATCTGGAATTCGAGTCGATGGGCGTACCGCAGGTGAGAACCGAGCGTTCGGTGGCATACATCGACCACAATACGTTGCAGTCCGGTTTCGAGAACGCCGATGACCATCGGTACATCCAGAGCGTTGCCGCCAAGCACGGTATCTGGTTCTCTCGCCCGGGTAACGGCATCTGCCATCAGCTTCACTATGAACGCATCGGCAAGCCGGGCAAGACCCTGATTGGCTCGGATTCCCACACGCCGACCG
Organism: Oscillospiraceae bacterium; assembly: GCA_963630135.1. Taxonomy (GTDB): domain Bacteria; phylum Bacillota; class Clostridia; order Peptostreptococcales; family Anaerovoracaceae; genus Mogibacterium_A. The sequence goes on along the minus strand of CAVGMK010000033.1, from coordinate 604 downwards.
GCGGTGGTCTGGGCATGCTGGCGATGGGAGCCGGCGGCATGGACGTTGCGGTTGCCATGGGCGGCGGCGCGTACTACATTCCGATGCCGCGCATGATTCGCGTTACGCTGAAGAATCAGCTGAGAGATAATGTCAGCGCGAAAGATATCATCCTGGAAGTATTGAGACAGCTCTCCGTCAAGGGCGGCGTGGGCGCCATCGTCGAGTACGCCGGTGAGGGAATCCGGTCCCTCAGCGTACCGGAGCGCTGCACCATCACGAATATGGGTGCGGAGCTGGGTGCTACCACCTCCATCTTCCCATCGGATGAAGAGACCCGGAAATTCCTGAAGGCACAGAACCGCGAAGAGGATTGGATTCCGCTATCCAGCGATGAAGACGCTGAATATGCTGAAGAATATACCATTGACCTTAGTGAGCTCCAGCCGCTTGCCGCTTGCCCGCACAGCCCGGACAACGTGAAGCCGATTGGCGAGCTGAGTGCCATCAAGGTGGATCAGGTAGCCATTGGCTCCTGCACGAACTCTTCCTTTGCCGACATGGTCAAGGTAGCCAGAATGCTCAAAGGCAAGAAGATTGCTGACGGCGTCAGCCTGGGCATTTC
>CAVGMK010000032.1:0-9345 GCA_963630135.1 Oscillospiraceae bacterium | reverse complement strand
CATCGTCATCGTGATGCCGGCGGACGGTTCGTACCGGGAATTCTACGACCGGACAGCAGAATCGCTGCATTCGAAATCTGACAAGCCGGTCTGGATTGTGCCGGGCGGCAAGGAACGGGGTGATTCCGTACAGGCGGGACTTCAGCTGTGCAGAAAAATATGCAGAGATAAAGAAATCCCGGAAAATCAGGTAAATGTGCTGATTCACGATGGCGCCCGGGCGGACGTAAGCGTTGAAATTATTGACCGGAACCTGAAGGGCCTTCAGTCCGGGAACGCAGTCTGTACCGCGGTTCCGGCGGTGGATTCCATGCGTATGATTCCCGATAACGGCTTGAACTCGTTATTTAATTATCCTATAATGGAGAGTATAGTTGTTGAGCGGAAAAGGATGTTCTACGTCCAGACCCCTCAGAGCTTCCGGCTGGATGTAATTCTCCGTGCTTACGAGAGCGCAGCGGAGAGCGGATATACCGGAACCGACGATGCTTCCGTGGCGGAGCAGGCGGGATTTCCGATATCTCTTGTCGAAGGAGAATACAGCAACCGTAAAATTACTACCAAAGAGGACGTTTCTATGGATATTCGAATCGGAAACGGCTATGACGTACATCGCCTTGTCTCGGACAGATCACTGATACTGTGCGGGACTCCAGTCCCCAGCCAGTTCGGACTGCTGGGTCACTCGGATGCCGATGTGGCAACGCATGCCGTGATGGATGCCCTGCTGGGTGCAGCGGCGAAAGGAGACATCGGAAAGTATTTTCCGGACACAGAGGAGAAATATAAGGGAGCAGACAGCATGGAGCTGTTGCGTCAGGTGATGGAAATCATCGGCGATTACCGTGTGGTGAATGTCGATGTAACCATTATCTGCCAGAAGCCGAAGCTGGCACCCTACATCAATACAATGAAGAACAGACTTGCGGAGGTTATCGGGATTTCACCGGACCGGGTGAATGTCAAGGCGACGACGACAGAGAAGCTTGGTTTCACCGGAAGAGAAGAAGGCATTGCCGCACTGGCAACCTGCGCAATTGAAGGGAGACAATAGAGATGAAACTATCAAAGAGACATCTAAAGACATTACGTGAAGCACCGAAGGAAGCGGAGCTGATTAGCCATCAGCTGCTGCTTCGCGCCAACCTGGTTCGCAAGGTAGCAGCCGGCATCTATGAATTCATGCCACTGGGATATCGTTCCCTGCGCAAGGTAGAGCAGATTATCCGGGAAGAGCTGGACAATATCGGCGATCAGGAAATCCTGATGCCGGGACCGAACCCGGCTGAGCTGTGGAAGGAGTCCGGCAGATGGTATGCTTACGGTCCGGAACTCTGGAGAATTAAGGACAGAAACGGCAGAGACTTCTGCCTCGGACCGACGCACGAAGAGACAGTAACGGATATCGTACGGAATGAGATTTCCTCTTACCGTGAACTGCCGCAGACCTTCTATCAGATTCAGTGGAAATACCGCGACGAAGCACGTCCAAGATATGGACTGCTCCGCTCCAGAGAGTTCCAGATGTCCGACGGATATTCTTTCGACAGAGATCCGGCCGGCATGGACGTTAGCTATATGAACGAATATGGCGCATATGAGAAGATCTTCACCCGCTGCGGACTGGACTATCGTATCGTAGAGGCGGACAACGGCCCGATTGGCGGAAGCCGTTCCCATGAGTTCTCCGCCCTGTCGAACGTTGGCGAGAGCGAACTGGCACACTGCCCGGATTGCGGCTATGCTGCTACCCTGGAGAGAGCGGAATGCCTGGACGACGAGCCGGTGAAGGAAGAGATGGAAGAACTGAAGACCGTCTTCACACCGGGAACCAAGACCATTCAGGACGTATGCGATTATCTGAAGCTGGATGTGAAGAAGTCCATCAAGGCGCTGATGTTCGTCACCTACGATGACGATCTGAATCCGGCAGAATATGTCTGTGCATTCATCCGTGGTGACCGTCAGGTGAACATGATTAAGCTGGTCAACGCACTGGGAATCCCGGAGCATTATATCGAATTCGCGAACGAGGAAGAGATGGGACCGATTACCGGTTGCGTAGCCGGATTCACCGGCCCTGTTGGACTCCAGAACTGCAAGATCGTTGTGGATAGCGAACTGGTTGGCACAGTGAATATGTGTGCCGGTGCCAACGAGGAAGACCACCATATGACCGGCGTATGCTATGGCAGAGATTATACCGGCGATATCGTTACCGATATCAAGGTGCTGGAAGCCGGCGCCCGTTGCCCGAAGTGCGGCAAGCCGATTATCGAGCACAGCAGAGGCATCGAAGTAGGCCAGATCTTCAAGCTGGGAACCAAATACTCGGATTCCATGAAGGCATATTACAAGGATGAGAACGGTGAGGATTGCGTCTACTACATGGGATGCTACGGAATCGGTCTGACAAGAACACTGCAGGCGATTATCGAGCAGCATAATGACGAAGACGGTATCATCTGGCCGATGTCGGTTGCACCGTATCATGTGAACGTTACCGTCATCAATCCGAAGGATGAGACACAGATGGCACTGGCAGATCGTATTGAAGATGAGTTGCAGCGCGCCGGCGTCGAGGTTCTGGTAGATGACAGAGATGAGAGACCGGGCGTCAAATTCAAGGATGCAGATCTGATTGGACTGCCGATTCGAATCACCGTCGGCAAGAAGGCCGGGGAGAACCTGGTAGAGTACAAGCTGAGACGCGGTGGCGATATGGAACTGAAGTCTGCAGATGACGCCATTCAGGCAACCATCGACCTGGTGAACGCCGAGAAGTTCGGAATGTAGTTCGAAATTGGATTCCGGATTACCATCGGAATTACACTCGGAATGGGATTCGAAGGAAAGGAATCCGTAAGGGATCCGAAATAGGGTAGAATAATATTTCGGCATTCGGGATACACATAATACCGGATGCCGAAATTGTTCTGTAAAGGGGCTTCGGCAAATCGAATTTCGAGCGACGCCGATGCAGATTCCACGAGGTGAATTTCACAGCGGCTGCAGACGGCAGAGCGGAATAAGCATGTATGGATATCGAGTAAAGGAATAGGGATTAGAGACGTGTTGGAATTGTTTATTACCTTCTTCAAGTTGGGTATGTTCACGATTGGCGGCGGCGTTGCCATGCTCCCAATCATGAAGGAACTCACCGTAGACAAGAAAGGATGGTTCACAGAAGAGGAAGCGCTGGATGCTATTTCTGTATGCCAGACACTCCCTGGCGTAATCGCAATTAATCTGGCAACATATGTAGGATTCAAGCGGAAGGGTCTGCTTGGATCTTTCGTTTGTACAGTGGGAGTGGTTCTTCCATCCTTTGTCATCATTATTCTGATTGCTAAAGGGCTGGCATCCTTCGGCGACAACCCTTATGTCATGGGGGCGCTGGGCGGCCTGCGCGCCGCGGCCATGGGGCTGGTACTGATTGCGGTATATTCCGTGACCAAAGGCGTCATTCGCGACTGGTTCTCCGGCATTGCCTCCGTTGTGGCCATTGTATTGGTCGAATTTACGGATATCAGCGTTGTGTGGGTCATCGTGCTCTTCCTGATGGCCGGAATCCTCCGTGCGATGTGGAATGTGCGGAAGGCGGGAGGTGCAAAATGATCTACTGGCAACTTTTCTGGTCTTTCTTCAAGATTGGCGCCGTCGGTTTCGGCGGCGGCTTCGCGATCATCGGCATGATCTACGATACGATTCAGTCCTTCGTCACCATGACGCCGTCCCAATATGCGGACATCGTGGCAATTGCCCAGGTGACGCCGGGACCGGTAGCGGTGAACACGGCGACCTACGTGGGCTATCAGACGGCTGGGATGCTGGGCTCTTTCATCGCGACGCTTGGCGTGGCGACACCTGCTTTTATCCTCGTCGCCATTGTGGCCAGCATGATAGAGCGGTATAAGAAGAGCCCACTGATACAGGGCGCGCTAGAGGGTATCCGGCCGGCGACCGTGGGCCTGATATTCACGGCGGGCATTACCATCTGCAAGCCGGTGCTTCAGTCGGAGTCGCCGCTGGGGAGCAGCATCGCGGCGCTGGCGGACATTCTGCCGTCGAATGTGGACGTGATTGGGATTATTCTCTGCATCGCGACGATTGTCCTGATCCGCAAATTCCATGTGAATGCCATCTACGTGCTCCTGATTATGGGGTGCATTGGCGCGGTTCTTGGTGTATAATCATTTGCACGAGAGCCCTTGCAGGATATGCTGGAGGAATTAGCATAGACGATGCGCCTGGCAAGCCGAATGAAAGATACAGGAAATCGAGACCTGTTTCCAATGATGACGCATCGACCTGCTATAGAGCACTTCTAGCACAGTGGGAAAGAGACAACCAATTAGTTAACGAACGATAACCGAATAATAACCGAACAGGAAAGGGGAACCGATGAAGATTTACAATACCATGACAGGCCAGAAAGAGGAATTCGTTCCAATCGAAGAGGGAAAGGTACGGATTTACGTCTGCGGACCGACCGTATACAACTTCTTCCACATCGGCAATGCGAGACCGTTCGTGGTCTTCGACACGCTCCGCCGGTATTTCAAATACAGAGGATATGATGTGAAATTCGTGCAGAATTTCACCGATGTGGACGACAAGATTATCAACCGCGCCAGAGAAGAAGGCATCTCTGCGCCGGAAGTTTCGGAGAAATACATTAAGGAATATTATGACGACGCGAAAGCGCTTAACGTCATTCCGGCCGACGTGCACCCGAAGGTCTCGGAGCACATCCCGGAGATTATCCAGTTCATTGAGACCCTGATTGAGAAGGGCTACGCATACGAGGCGGACGGCGACGTGTACTACAGCACCCGCAAATTCAAGGGCTACGGCAAGCTGTCCAAGCAGAACATCGATGACCTCGAATCCGGTGCGCGCATCGCCATCGGGGAGGTCAAGAAGGATCCGCTCGATTTCGCGCTCTGGAAAGCCCGTAAGACTGAGGACGAGATTGCCTGGGAATCCCCGTGGGGTCTGGGCCGTCCGGGCTGGCACATCGAGTGCTCGACCATGGCGAAGAAGCACCTTGGCGACACCATCGACATCCACGGAGGTGGCCAGGACCTGCAGTTCCCGCACCACGAGAACGAGATTGCGCAGTCCGAGGCCTGCAACGGCGTGCCTTTCGCGCACTACTGGATGCATAACGGCTATATCACCGTGGATGGCGTGAAGATGTCGAAGTCCCTCAACAACTTCTTCACCGTCCGGGACATCCGCAAGGAGTTCTCCGGCGACTTTATCCGTTTCTTCCTGCTGTCCGGCCAGTACCGCAACCCGATTAACTTCAGCGATACCGAGATGAACAGCGTGAAGCAGGGCTACGACCGCATCGTCAATGCTGTGGAGACGCTGGAATTCCTGACCGAGAACGGTGCAGACGAAATCAAAGAAGCGGAGAAAGCCGCTCTTCCGCATCTGGATGAGCTAAAAACAGAATTTATCAACGCGATGGATGACGACCTGAATACAGCAGTCGCTATTTCGACGATTTTCGAGATGGTCTCCGCCATCAACCAGGCTGTATCCGGCGGTGGTTCGAAGGCGTTCGCCGGCAAGGCGCTTGCCATCATCCACGAACTCACCGACGTGCTGGGAATTCTCCAGAAGGACGAGGAGGATGCCATCGGCGAGGATATCCAGAAGCTGGTGGAAGAACGTCAGCAGGCGCGCAAAGAGAAGAATTGGGCCAGAGCGGATGAAATCCGGGATTACCTGGCTGGGAAAGGATACATTCTGAAGGATACCCCACAGGGCGTACAGATCGTTCGGAATAACTAGGCGATGGATCAGGAAATACAGAATCTCAACACCACCACCTTGGCTTACATGGGTGACGCGGTCTACGAAGTGCGCGTGCGGGAGATGTTGATTGAGCATGATCCGCACGATGTGAGCCGCCTTCACAGGGAAGCGGTGCGCTTCGTATCCGCCAATGGCCAGGCGTATGCGATGAAGAAGATGGCAGAAGGCTTCCTCACCGACGAGGAACTTCGCCTCTACAAGCGGGCTCGGAATCACCGGTCTATGTCCCGCCCGAAGAATACGGACCCGAAGGTGTACAAGATTGCCACCGGCTTCGAGGCGCTGCTGGGATATCTTTTCTTAGCAGAAGAGACCGACCGGATGGATGAAATTATCACGGAGGCCATTCGGCTAATCGAGGAGGCCAAATAATTATCAGCGACAAGGAACGGGGAAGCTGCCGGATACCGGCGATTTGCGGTGGCACGGATGCTCGCGGATGTTATCGATGAGATTCCAGAATCGCGAGCTGGTGTATTGCGGACGGATTCTTTGGCGGATGGCGTTCCTCGTCCATCTATGGATGGAAACCAGACTGGCGCGTCAAGGCAGTGCAGGAAATAGAAGGAGCAATATGAGCAGAGCAGATCAGCTATTCGTGACGATGTGTCAGGACATCATCGATAACGGATTCAGTACGGAAGGACAGAAGGTCCGCCCGCACTGGCCGGACGGAACCCCGGCACACACCATTAAGAATTTCGGCGTGGTGAACCGGTACAATTTACAGGAAGAATTCCCGGCGTTGACGCTTCGCCCGACGGCCATCAAGCTGGCGTTCGATGAACTCCTCTGGATCTGGCAGAAGAAATCGAACAACGTGAATGACCTTCACAGCCACATCTGGGATGAATGGGCGGACGGGGACGGTTCCATCGGCAAAGCCTATGGCTACCAGCTCGGCGTGAAATATCCGTTCCGCCAGGGCGAGATGGATCAGGTGGATAACGTGCTCTGGCTTCTTCAGAACGACCGTTACTCTCGCCGCATCATGACGAACATGTACAATTTCGCGGATCTTCAGGAGATGAACCTGGAGCCTTGTGCCTACAGCGTGACCTTCAACGTGAAAGGTGATACGCTGAATGCCATCCTGAATCAGCGGTCTCAGGATATCCTGACAGCTAATAACTGGAACGTCGTGCAATATGCGCTTCTCCTGATGATGATGGCGAATGTCAGCGGCCTGAAGGCCGGCGAACTGGTGCACGTCATTGCCGATGCGCACATCTACGACCGTCATGTGGACATCGTTCGGGAACTGATTACAAGGCCGCAATATCCGGCACCGAAGGTGACACTGAATCCGGAGGTTAAGAATTTCTACGATTATACGGTGGATGACCTGGTGGTGGAGAATTACCAGCATAATCCGCAGGTGAAGAATATCCCGGTGGCAATATAGCGCAGATGATGTCACCGGTGTTGATGAGAACCGGTGAAAGCAAGAAAAACGCCCTTGCTTTCAAAGGCAGAGACCATCTGCATAAATGGATGCTTGACGGCAGTGTGCTTGCAGGCAATATAAGACAAATGAAGACGAGCTCGGTGAGATCAGTCTTGCCGGGCTCGTTTTGGGAAAGAAACTTATTTTTGGCCGGAAGAGGCAAGTGGGAATCCTTGCCGTTATGTAGGGAACCGGCGATGGAAGGTTGATTAGCGAAGGATGCCTGGCGACAGATGGATGTTGCAGAGGGGCCGAGAACCGGCGGCGGAACAGCGATTGCCGTCGTGCCACGATTTCGGTGTCGCGAAATGAACTGCCGGCTGGCTGATGTTGGAAGGAGGAACGGATGAATCTGATTGTTGCGGTAGATGCGGACTGGGGAATTGGCTGCGGCGGGCAGCTGCTGGCAAATCTCCCCGGAGATATGAAATATTTCAAGGAGACCACGATGAACAAGGTTGTGGTGATGGGCCGGAAGACGCTGGAGAGCCTGCCACATCAGCGGGGATTGCCGAAGCGCGTCAATTATGTGCTGACGGGGAATGCGGATTTCGCGGCGGAGCGGTGCATTACCGTGGGCAGCGAGGAGGCCTTGATGGCGGAGCTGGCGCAGTACGATGGGGGCGATGTGTTCATTATCGGTGGTGAGAGCATCTATCGCCGTTTCTACCGGCAGTGTGATAAGCTGTATGTTACGAAGATGCATGCGCATCTCGGTGCGGACCGCTTCATGGTGAATCTGGATGAGGATCCGGCGTTCCATATCACCTGGGAGAGCGAGCTCCAGGAGGAGAACGGCATCGAGTATCAGTTCGTCATCTATGAGCGGAAGTAGCGATAAAAGTGCGTGCGAAGCAAATCAGCAAAGAGCACAAAGAAAGAGCAGAGGGAAATTATGGCAGACAAGAAGAAAGTGAAGAACCGCCGTGACACTCACGGCGTCTATGAGAGAAGAGAAGCGCGGGGAAAGAAGCATTATGACGGCGCAGAATGGGGCGGCCAGTCAAATGGCAGCCGCGGTAACTCGAGCTACGGAAAATCCGGTTCGGGGAACGGCAACCGGGGGAAGTCGGATTATGGGAAATCGGGTTATGGCAATTCCAACCGTAGCGATTTCGGATATGGCGGTACCGGCCGTGCCAATTCGGACTATGGCAATACCGGCCGCAATAAATCCAATTACGGCAACTCCGCCCATGGCAATTCCGGTTATACGAAAGCCGGCCGTGGAAAGACGGATTACGCTAAAGCGGCGAGAAACAGCTACAGCAATTATGATAACCGTTATGATGCATTCGAAGCTGCAGAGGGGACCCATGCAGAACTTCTCGTCGGCCGGAACCCGGTAATTGAGGCACTGCGCGCCGGCCGGGACATTGAACGAATCTACATGGCAGAAGGGGCCGGCGGCTCCATTACCATCATCCGCGCGTTGGCCAAAGAGCGCGGCGTATCCATCAGCATGGTGGACCGCTTCAAGCTCGACCACATGGCGCCGGGCGAGAAGCACCAGGGCGTCATCGCGGAGGTTCCGGCGTACCATTACTCGGAGATGCAGGACATCTTTGCCCGGGCGGCAGCGATGGACGAGGAGCCGTTCATCGTCATCCTCGATGAAATCACGGATCCGCACAACGTCGGCGCCATCATCCGTAGCGCGGAGTGCATGGGCGCGCACGGCATTATCATTCCGAACCGCCGGGCCTGCGGCCTGACCAGTACCGTGGCCAAAAGTGCCGCCGGCGCCATCGAACAGATTCCGGTGGTGCGCGTGACGAATATCGGCCGTACAATCGAGGACCTCCAGGCGCGCGGCATCTGGATTGCTGCCTGTGACATGGACGGCGAGCCATATTATCGGGCGAACCTGAATGGCGCTGTTGCCATTGTCATCGGCAACGAAGGTCGCGGAATCGGAAAACTCGTGAAGGAGAAGTGTGATTTTACCGTCTCCATTCCGATGAAGGGTAAAATTAATTCTCTCAATGCTTCCAATGCGGCCGCTATTGTGATGGCGGAAATCCGCCGGCGCCGCGAAATGTAGTGCTTTGGACAGACAAAAGTTGGGA